>JBIKJD010000141.1:0-2905 GCA_044361205.1 Rhodoluna sp. | reverse complement strand
ATCCTGACCAAAAAGGCTTTCGAAAACGCAATCGCGGTTTTGATGGCTTTCGGTGGTTCAACCAACGCCATTCTCCACCTGTTAGCAATTGCTCACGAAGCGGATGTTGATCTTTCCCTAGACGATTTCAACCGCATCGCAGACAAGGTTCCACACCTGGGAGACCTAAAGCCGTTTGGGCGCTATGTGATGAACGACGTCGACCGCGTGGGTGGGGTGCCTGTTTTGATGAAGGCGCTACTAGACGCAGGTCTCTTGCATGGTGACGCCCTTACCGTGACCGGAAAGACCATGGCCGAGAACCTAGCCTCAATCAACCCGCCAGACCCAGACGGCAAGATCATTCGTGCCATGAGCAACCCTATTCACAAGACCGGAGGAATCTCAATCCTTCGAGGTTCAATGGCTCCAGAGGGTGCAGTTGTAAAGACCGCCGGCTTCGACCTAGAAGAATTCACCGGCCCAGCTCGAGTTTTCGAGCGCGAGCGCGCTGCCATGGATGCCCTAACCGAAGGCAAGATTGCCAAGGGTGACGTCGTGGTTATTCGCTACGAAGGCCCTAAGGGTGGTCCTGGCATGCGCGAGATGCTTGCCATTACCGCGGCCATTAAGGGTGCGGGTTTGGGCAAAGATGTTCTACTATTAACAGACGGACGATTCTCAGGCGGCACAACCGGCCTTTGCATCGGACACATTGCACCAGAAGCCACCGATGGTGGACCAATTTCTTTGGTGCGCGATGGAGACTTGATTCGAGTCGATATTGCAGCTCGTTCGCTCGAACTACTCGTTGAGCCAGAAGAGTTGGATGCCCGTAAGAAAGATTGGGCACCACTTCCACCACGCTACACGCGCGGTGTACTCGCGAAGTATTCAAAACTTGTTGGCTCTGCAGCCAACGGTGCAGTAACCGGATAATTCGCTTCCAACGCTTTATTGAACGAGGAAAAATGTCTAAAGAGGTTCTAACCGGAGCACAGGCGATCATTCGTAGCCTGGAGCTTTTGGGTGTTGACACCATCTTTGGGTTGCCTGGTGGAGCGATCTTGCCCACTTACGACCCACTCATGGATTCGAAGAAGATTCGCCACATCTTGGTTCGTCACGAGCAGGGTGCAGGTCACGCCGCCGAAGGTTATGCATCGGCAAGTGGTCGACTCGGAGTTTGTATTGCTACCTCCGGCCCCGGAGCCACCAACCTGGTAACCGCGATTGCCGATGCTCACATGGACTCGGTTCCACTGCTTGCCATCACCGGTCAGGTTGGTTCTCACCTAATCGGAACCGATGCTTTTCAAGAGGCCGACATCGTTGGTATCACCATGCCAATCACCAAGCACTCGTTCCTAGTCACCGACGCCAACGATATTCCACAGGTAATTTCGGCTGCGGTTTTGATCGCCACCACTGGCAGACCTGGTCCCGTCCTAGTTGACATCACCAAGGACGCCCAGAATCAGAAATTCGATTTCGTTTGGCCTCCTACCGTTGAACTACCCGGGTACAAGCCGGTCACGAAGCCTCACGGCAAGCAGGTTCAGGCTGCCGCTGAAATGATTGCCAACGCCAAGAAGCCAATTTTCTATGTTGGCGGAGGAGTTATTCGCGCCGGTGCTTCCAAAGAGTTGATGGAACTCGCTGAACTAGTTGGCGCCCCACTGATCACAACTCTCATGGCTAGAGGCGCCTTCCCTGACTCCCATAAGCAAAACTTGGGAATGCCGGGTATGCACGGAACTGTTCCAGCCGTTATCGGTTTGCAGCGCTCCGACCTACTAATCACTCTCGGCGCTCGTTTCGACGACCGCGTCACCGGTGATGCTAAGACCTTCGCGCCAGAAGCCAAAGTTGTTCACGTTGACATCGACCCAGCTGAAATTGGAAAGATTCGCTTTGCGGACGTCCCAATTGTCGGCGACCTCAAAGAAGTCATCCCAGAACTGACCGCCGAACTCAAGAAGGTTTACGGTTCAAAAAAACAAGACATTTCGGAATGGTGGAAAACCATCGACCACCTGGTCGAGAACTATCCGCTGGGCCACGACGAACCAGAAGACGGAAAGCTTTCCCCGCAAGCAGTTATCAAGCGCATCGGCGAACTTTCTGGCCCTGAGGCAATCTACGCCGCTGGAGTGGGTCAACACCAGATGTGGTCGGCTCAGTTCATCAAGTACGAACACCCCAACACCTGGTTGAACTCGGGCGGTGCCGGCACCATGGGTTACTCGGTTCCAGCTGCCATGGGTGCCAAGGTTGCCATGCCAGACAAGTTGGTTTGGTCAATCGACGGCGACGGCTGTTTCCAGATGACCAACCAAGAGTTGGTCACCTGTGCCATCAACAACATTCCAATCAAGGTCGCCGTTATCAACAACTCAAGCCTCGGAATGGTTCGCCAGTGGCAGACCCTGTTCTACGACAAGCGTTATTCGAACACCGACCTTCACACCGGCACCGATTCGCTGATGCTTCCCGACTTCGTGAAACTTGCCGAAGCCTACGGCTGTCTCGGTATCCGCGTTGAAAAAGAGGAAGAAATCGACGCGGCCATCAAACTGGCAATCGAAACCAACGACCGTCCGGTTGTGATCGACTTCATCGTTTCTCGCGACTCAATGGTGTGGCCGATGGTTGCCGCGGGTGTTTCCAACGACGAAGTCAAATACGCTCGCGATGCGGCTCCAGTTTGGGATGGGAGGGAGTAGTTATGACTAAGCACGTTCTCTCGATCCTGGTTGAAGATAAGCCAGGTCTACTAACCCGAGTTGCCGGCCTTTTTGCCCGCCGCGGTTTCAACATCGAATCACTTGCCGTGGGCACCAGCGAAATCGCTGGACTCTCGCGCATCACCGTCGTGGTTTCTGTTGACGGAGCTCCGCTAGAGCAGGTAACCAAGCAAATCAAC
>JBIKJD010000140.1:0-2919 GCA_044361205.1 Rhodoluna sp. | reverse complement strand
CGCTGATATTCGAAAACTCGAGGTTCTCGGTATCCAAGTATGGGCCGGAAACACTCTTTAACCGAATAGTTGCTTGCACGATGAACCCAGTTAGACCGAGCCCGCCGATGGTTGCGTGAAATAACTCTTCGTTTTGGCTATCAGAGCAAGTAACCATTTCACCATTCGATCTAACGAGAACGATTTCCTCAACGTGATGCCCGAAGGTTCCTGCGAAGTGGTGATCTTTGCCGTGGACGTCGTTAGCAATTGCACCCCCGACGGTGATCAGCGAGGTGCCCGGTGTGACCGAGAGCATCCAGCCCTGTTCCAAACCGAAGCTCTGAATCTCGCCCAAGAGAACTCCGCTTTCGCAAACCAGTTGACCGGTTTCTGGGTCGAACGAAACTATCCGGTTGAGTTTGGTCGATGAGATGGCAAGGGCGCTCGAAACTAGTCCAACATCCCCGTAACTCCTACCACTGCCAACCGGAAGATACTGCTGGCCCTGCATGGCAGCGCTGACCTCAGCTAGGTTGGCGGGGGCATTCAACTCGGTTCTTGCGCTCTGCACGCCCCCAAATGACCTCAGTTCCACGGCGGTAAACCCATGTGAGCAATTGAAAGTGCGATGGCAACTACGGTAAGGATGATTAGGGTCGGTGCGTCCTTGATTAGAAACAAAATCGGGTCCTCGTTCAAGCGACCCCGATGAGCCTTGAACCACATTCGACCAATCAGCAGCATCAAAAATGGAATTGCCAGCCAGCCAATCTCTGGGAGAGCATATTGCTCGCGAATTTCTTCGCTGTCGAGATAAAGCGCGAAAATCAGCACCGCGGTGAATGCTGCTGCCGAGCCAAAAGCCAGAATAATCGGCATATCTCTGTGGCTATAACCACGACCGGGTGCGAGTTCGATGCCGTTGGCTCGCGAGGCCTCGAGTTCTGCGTAACGCTTTGCCCAGGCGATTGAGAAGAAGAAGAAAACGGAGAATGCCAAGAGCCAAAAGGACACTTCAATTCCTGTGGCAAGACCTCCGGCGATCACGCGCAGGGTGTAAAGACCAGCCAGAAGAATCGCGTCGATCAGCACCTCTTTCTTTAGCCAGAGCGAATAGAGAAAGTTGGCAACCAAGTAGATCATGATGCTCGCCACAAAGGCTTGCCCAACCACGAAAGCGAGAACTAAACCGAATCCTAAAAATAGAGCACCGACGACGAGCCCGAATCGAGGGTTGACCAATCCGGCCGCCATTGGCCTACTTCTTTTTATGGGATGAATTCGGTCGCTAGCGAGATCCAGAAAATCGTTAGCAACATAGACGCTGGAAGCTACAAAGCTGAACGCAAAAAATGCGGTCACTAATTTAGTCAGTGTGGTGGTTTCAAAAATTGAGAACGAGGCCAGTGCCGGCAACGCCAGCAAAAGATTTTTCAGCCATTGATGAACCCTGAGCTGTCTGGCCCACGTTACTAAATGACTCATGGCAGGGTTTCTCCGGTTGCTCGGTTTTTGCGAATTGTCTCTAAGTAAAGTTATCGCAATCGCGCGTTCCAATTTAGTTCGGCTGTCTATCATTGGGATTATCGAAATGCTTAGGAGAAAAACTTGTCGCTAAAACTTGCCGACCGTTGGATTTGGGATAGTTGGTACGTTCAAGACGGCGACACTTACCACGCCTTCTACCTTTGTGCTTCGCGAGGTCTTGGAGATCCAAACCGAAGGCACCGCAACCCCTCGGTTGGGCATGCCATTTCGAAAGACCTGAAAAATTGGACGGTCCTGCCTGATGCTCTCACTCCTAGCGACGACCCGGCATTCGACTCCTGGACCACTTGGACCGGAAGTGTGACCAAGAACGACGACGGAACATGGTGGATGTTTTACACCGGCTCTTCGCGGGAAGATGGTGGGCTGACTCAAAGGGTTGGTGCTGCAACTTCAAAGGATCTAATCTCTTGGACCAAGGTCGGAACCGACCCACTAGTCGAAGCCGATGGTAGATGGTACGAAAAACTGGATCTGACGGCCTGGGGAGACGAAGCGTGGCGTGACCCGTGGGTCTTCCGCTTTCCAGGAGAGAAAACCTGGCAAATGCTAGTGACCGCTCGGGCAAAAGATGGTGAACCTTCCACACGCGCGGTGGTTGGGCATGCCACGTCCGAAAACCTGATTGACTGGGCGGTACAGCCGCCTCTATCTCAGCCTGGCCAGGGCTTTGGACAGTACGAGGTGTTCCAGTTCGAGCACGTCGACGGTGTGCCGATTCTTTTGTTCTGCTGTGGTTGGCGGGAGCTTGGCAAAGAAAGCCTTGAGCGATTCGGAAAGATTGACGCCACTTATTCACTCGTTGTAAATGAAGACCTAAGTCAGTTGGATTTCACTAAAGCCTTGCCCTTCACCCAGAATTTGGTCTACGCCGGTCGCCTCATTTTTGGCCCCGACCATAAGTGGTATCTGATGGGATTTATCAACGAAATCGAGGGAAAGTTTGTTGGCGAACTTTCTGACCCGATCCCTGTAACCGCCGACCCTGTATTGGGAATTGTCCCTCGGTAAAACGCCTTTATCTCAAATCGCTAACGATGGCTCTAGCCTCTCCCTCCCAATGAGCGAGTTGGGTAAAGTTGAAGTCGTGCTGGGGATGTAAGTATGCATCCTTCGCTAACCAAGGTCTGTTCCAAATTCGGGGCAAACCAAAACATATAGGAGACAAATTGATTAAGAAGCTATCTGCAGTTGCTGCAGCTGCTGGTCTAGTCATGTCGCTTGCTGCTTGTGCGCCTGCTGGTGCACCTGGCGCAGGTAACTGTGACACCACGACCGAAATCACTTGGCTAGGTACCATCAAGGTTGAAATCCAGGACCAGTTCTTGGCAGCAATCGATGACTACAACGCCGGACAGAACTGCTACAAAGTTGTTTCTGTAAACAGTG
>JBIKJD010000139.1:0-2920 GCA_044361205.1 Rhodoluna sp. | reverse complement strand
CTTTAATCACAGTTCGGAACGACATAATGTTGTCGGCCATTGTTAGTGCATCAGCGTAACGAAGATCGATTTCATTTTGACCGGGGCCGCCCTCATGGTGACTGAACTCAACAGAAATCCCTAACTGCTCGAGCATTTGAACGGCACGACGACGGAAGTCGTGAGCGGTTCCACCAGGGACGTTGTCGAAGTATCCGGCTTTGTCGACTGGTACCGGCTCGCCATCGGCGTTTAGCTGTGAGGACTTGAGCAGGTAAAACTCAATTTCAGGGTGGATGTAAAAGGTGAAGCCCATGTCGCTGGCCTTACTCAGGGCACGACGGAGAACATTTCTCGGGTCTGCTGCGGCTGGTTGGCCATCTGGGGTTTGGATGTCGCAAAACATTCTGGCGGTTGGGTCGATCTCGCCGCGCCAAGGCAGGATTTGAAAGGTTGAAGGGTCGGGCATTGCCAACATATCCGCTTCATAGGTTCGAGCCAAGCCTTCGATTGCACTCCCGTCGAATCCCAAACCCTCGTTAAAGGCACCTTCTACCTCGGCCGGAGCAATGGCTACCGACTTCAACGTCCCAGCAACATCGGTAAACCAAAGTCGAACGAATTTAACCGACCGTTCCTCAATCGTTCTTAGAACGAAATCACGCTGTTTGTCCAAGGGGTATGCCTCTCTTATTGCCTACTACTAGGCTAGTCGGTATGCCCTTTATTCGCCTAGCCATGGCTCAAAGTAACCCGATTGTCGGTGACATAGCGGGTAATGTGGCAAAACTTATGGAAATGGTCAAGGATGCCGCAGCTGGAGGCGCGAACATCATTCAATTTGGCGAGATGTGTATCACCGGTTATCCCGTCGAGGACTTAGTTACTCGAGAAGCATTTGTGGCAGCGTCCGAGCGGGCCGTCTACGACTTGGCCAGAATGTTGGTATCCCAAGGATTAGGCGATGTCGCCGTCGTGGTTGGAGCACCACGCAAGGCGAACAAGCCAAACGGTTGGGCTATCGCCACTAACACCGCCTATGTCCTCCACCAGGGGGAAGTGCTGGCTAGCTATAACAAACACCATCTCCCCAACTATTCAGTTTTCGACGAGTATCGAAACTTTGTCCCTGGCAACGAGACCGGTTTCTTCGAGCTATTCGGCATGAAGTTTGCTTTGGCAATCTGCGAGGACATCTGGCAGCATGGCGGACCCGTTTCCAGAATCAGCGAATTCGGGGCTCAGTTGACCCTGGTGTTGAACGGCTCCCCTTTCGAGATTGATAAGGACGACCGTCGCCTTCAACTGGTAAGAAAGCTTGCCACCAGCCAAGGCACTGCCGTGGCTTATGTGAACCTCGTCGGTGGTCAGGACGATCTAGTCTTCGACGGTGACAGCCTTTTCGTTACAACGTCAGGGGATCTGGTTGCACGCGGCGAACAGTTTGCCGAAGACATCGTGCTCATTGACTTCGACGGTGAGAATGCAACTCTGGCGAGTGAGCACACCCAGACCAAGTCGGATGACCTCTGGCAGGCTTGGAATGCGCTAGTTCTAGGGCTTCGAGACTATGTGAACAAGAACGGCTTTAGATCTGTCGTTCTCGGGCTTAGCGGTGGAATTGATTCTGCCGTAGTGGCAACAATTGCGACCGACGCTATCGGCTCGAGGAATGTTTACGGCGTCTCCATGCCGTCAAAGTACTCTTCTGATCACTCCAAGAGTGATGCTGAGGTTTTGGCAGGAAATCTAGGATGCAACTACGAAACCGTTGCCATAGAAACCATGGTCTCGGCCTTTGAGGCTAATTTGCGGCTTTCTGACCTAGCTGCTGAGAATCTCCAAGCCAGGATGCGCGCGGTCATCTTGATGGCGAAGAGCAATACCGACGGACACCTGACGCTTACCACCGGCAACAAGACGGAACTTGCTGTTGGGTATAGCACTATCTATGGAGATTCGGTTGGTGGATTCGCTCCAATCAAGGACGTCGAGAAAACTCTGGTTTGGGAGCTTGCTAGATGGCGAAATGTTTGGGCGCAAAACAGAGGTGAAGTTCCGCCGATTCCCGAAAACTCGATCTCTAAGCCCCCATCAGCAGAGCTGCGTCCAGATCAAACCGATCAAGACTCCTTGCCTGAGTATGAATTGCTTGATGCAATTTTGGACGGCTATGTTGAAAAGCGAATGAGTTCCGATGAACTGATTGCGAAGGGTTTCGACCCAGCAGTGGTCGAGCGAATTGTCAGCCTGGTCGACCGAGCTGAATGGAAGCGTAGGCAAGGCGCAATCGGACCTAAAATCACTGGAATGGCCTACGGACGAGACCGTAGGCTCCCAATTACAAATAAGTACAGAGGTTAAAAATGGCAGCGGATCGTCGAATTTCTTCAGGTGGGCCTTGGGAGGCAAAGATTGGTTACTCTCGCGCAGTGGTTGCTGGGGATTACGTGCACGTGTCTGGCAGCACAGCGACCGTCGACGGTGAGTTGCAACACAAGGGCGACGCCTACCAGCAGACGCTAGTTGCACTAGAAACGGTAATTGCCGGCGCATTAGCTCAGGTTGGCTACACTCTCCAGGACGTAGTCAGAACTCGCGTTTATCTTGCTGATGCCGCCGATATGGACAGAGTGGGCGAGGCTCATGGAAAAGTATTCGGGACCATTCGCCCTGCAGCCACCATGCTGGCCGGCATCCAATTTATCAATCCAGAAATGCTGGTTGAAATCGAAGTAGACGCGTGGAAGAGAAACTAGTGGCCGAGTACACACCTAAGGTCGTTAGAACCTCAACCCTTCTTGAATTCAAGCAGAAGGGCAGGAAAATTGTTTGCCTAACTTCATACGATTCGATGACCGCGGGTATCTTCGATCGTGCCGGCGTCGATGTAATTTTGGTTGGTGATTCCGCAGCCAATACCGTCCTAGGCTACGAATCA
>JBIKJD010000001.1:0-35351 GCA_044361205.1 Rhodoluna sp. | reverse complement strand
CAACGAGCTTGAGCTTCCGCTGATGTTGCAGCACAACGAGGACCCTCACCAGACCAACTACACGATTACCGTTGATGCGGCTGACCGTGAGTCGACTGGTGTTTCGGCTTATGACCGTGCCTTGACTTCTCGAACTTTGGCTGACCCGATGTCTTCTGCCGAATCGTTGATTCGCCCAGGTCACATCGTTCCGTTGCGTGCTCACCACCACGGTGTTCTTGGGCGCGCGGGTCACACCGAAGCGGCGGTTGATCTTTTGAAGCTTGCAGGTCTAACTCCGGTGGGGGTCATCGGAGAAATGGTTAATGAAGATGGGAGCATGATGCGACTACCAGAACTGATTGAAACCGGAGTTCGTGAGGAACTTCCAGTGATCACCATTGAACAAATCGTTGAGCACCTGAAGACCAACGACATTATTTACGCGCACAACCCGACCAACCGAATTCGTTTCGAGGCCGAGGCTAATGTGCCAACCACTCACGGAAACTTCCGTCTGCGTGGTTACTACGACATCAAGACCACTGCCGACCACGTGGCAATTATTTCCGGAAACCCAACCGGAGAAGACGTCCTCGTTCGTATGCACTCTGAGTGCATCACGGGTGAAGCGTTTGGTTCGCTGAAGTGTGAGTGTGGACCGCAGTTGGACTTCGCACTCGACAAGATTGCTAACGACCCAAAGGGTGGCGTGGTGATTTACCTGCGCGGCCAGGAGGGTCGAGGTATTGGCCTTTTGAATAAGCTGAAGGCCTATGCTCTTCAGGAGCAGGGGCTCGACACCGTTGAAGCCAACCTAGCCCTAGGTCTCCCTTCGGAGAACCGTGAATACGGAGCAGCCGTTTCGATCCTCAAAGACCTTGGAGTAAAGAGCGTTCGTCTGATGACCAACAACCCAGCCAAGAGTAATTTCCTAATCGAAGCTGGCATCCCGGTAACCGAGTATGTTCCGGTAATCACCGGTTTGGCAACCGAGAACATTGGTTACCTTGAAACCAAGCGCGAGAAGATGGGTCACACCATCGGTGAAGTGAAAGCTGAAGACAAATGAGTGGCGCCGGAGCACCAAAGATTCAGATTGACGCATCGGGTCTAGCGGTGACCATCGTGGTTACTTCTTGGCACACCGAAATCACCGAAGGTCTTCTGGCCGGAGCCGAGCGGGCCTTGAAGGCTGCCGGGAATGATGTCTATTCGATCATGCGCGTTCCTGGAGCGTTCGAGCTTCCACTGGCTGCTCAGTATGCGATTGAAGATGGCGCCGAAGTGGTTATTGCTCTTGGCGTTGTGATTCGCGGAAGCACACCCCACTTCGATTATGTTTGCAACGCAGCCACCGACGGGTTGACCCGTGTTCAGCTTGACACCGGTGTTCCAATTGGCTTTGGTCTGCTAACTGTGGACACCGAGCAGCAGGCTCTTGAGCGCTCTGGTCTGAAAAACAGCAAGGAAGACAAGGGTGCCGAAGCAGTTGAAGCGGCAATCGCGATGGCTAGACTAAAGCCATGGAACTGATACCAAAAATTGCACTTATTCTCCACTTCATTGGAATTGGAGCACTTCTTTCCGGATTCTTCTACCAGCTAAAAGACTGGGGAACCGGAATGAAGATCAACGCCGGAATCTTGCACGGAGCTTGGTTAATGCTGGTCACCGGTCTAACCATGGCTGGACTAATCCCTGTTCTTTTTCCAGACAAGGAACTCAACCACCTTGTCATCGGCCTAAAGAGCATCGTAATCACCGCGATCTTCTTCATCGCCTACGGTTACAACAAGAAGGAAAAGACCGCTAAGTGGGTTGTGCCAGTTATCGCACTGCTAACCGTTGTAAACATTTCAATGGCGGTAATCCTCTAAGGATTTAGCGCAAAAACAAAGCTGTTAGTCGGCGGGTTGTGAAAAACAGCCCGCCGATTACCATTACCGCGAAGTAGGCAATGTGACCTAAGAGCGACCAGCTTAGGTTTAGGTACATTGCGTCGCGGATTAGTTCGATGGCTTGTCTTAGAGGCAGGGCTTGAATCAGCCACTGAGCCCAGGTTGGGAAGTTGGTTAGCGGGAACAGTGCGCCCGAGAACAGGAACATTGGCAATAGGAAGAAGTTCACCATGTCGAGTTGCTGGAAGCTCTTTAGGTAGCTGGTGATTCCCATGCCAACCGAAGAGAACGCAAAGGCGACCAGCGTTGCACAGAGAACGGCCAGTGCTGCTCCCCCGAGCGATGGAATCAGCCCGAGGCTGCCCACCACGGTGACAAATCCGATGCCGTACATCATTCCTCGGAAGGTGGCCCAACCGATTTCACCGATTGCGACGTCGAGGGTTCCAAGGCTCGTGGCCAGCATTCCCTGATAGAGCTTGGCGAAGTGCATCTTGAAGTAGACGTTCCAGGTGCTGTCGAAGATGGCACCGTTCATGGCGCTAGTGGCTAGCAGGGCCGGCATGATGTAGGCGGCATAGGAGATTTCGTTGCCAGCTGAATCGGTGAGAACACCGACCATTCCACCAACACCGTATCCGAATGCGATTAGGAATAGCACCGGCTCCACGAAGCCCGCGATAAAGGTAAGCCCCGAGGACGATTTCATGGTGAGCAGGTTGCGCGAAGCAACCGTGCCAGGGCGCCCGGAGTAGATGCCAGCGCCCATGCGACCGGATCGGCGCTCGGCGAGGGCTACTGCTGCACTGGTTAGGCTCACTTCGACAACCTCTTCATGAACTGCGGATAGGCGAAGGTTGCACCGAGAACGCCGAATCCAATCAGAATGGCGAAATGCCAGAGTGTGTAAGGGTCGCTGGAGCCATAACTCCAGGTTCTGGCCAGCTCGGTGCCGTGCCAGAGCGGCGAGAACCAGGCGATGTTCTGAACCAGTTCCGGCATGTTCTTCAGTTCGTAGAAGGTTCCCGAGAACATGAACATCGGCGCCACGACGAATCGCATCATGAGCACTAACCAGTCGCCCTCTTCTTTAATGAAGCTGGCGTAGGCCAAGAACACGAAACCCCAAGAGACTCCAACTAGGACGGCTAGCAGCAACTGCCCAGGAACCGCCGAGATTTCCATGGCACCGAACAGAACTAAGAAGACCGCATAGGCGAGCGAGTTGAAGAAAATTCTCACTACGGCCCAGATCATGAGCCCGTTGGCTATCTGGCGTCCGGTGATGGCCGTTTGGTTCATCGCGAAGAAACCCTTTTCCCAACTGAACCCTTGAAGCACCACGAACGAGGTTTCGTCCACGGCCGCCTGCAGAGCGGATGCCATGAGCAGTGCCGGAGCCAGGAAAGTTAGATAGCTAACGCCGTCTACTAAACCGAGATTCTCGGAGACCAGTGAACCTAGCCCGATACCGATCGAGAGTAAGTAGAGCATCGGGTGGCCAACGCCATAGGCAACCATCGGCTGCCACCACTTCATCGACTCGCGGCCGCGGGCAAGCGCCACATAGATGGCACCCCAGCGTGCGGGCTTGGCGGGGTCGACCAGTTTGGCCGCTCCCTGCCAGTTTGCGAAGACTTCAGACACTAGTCGACCAGGGTTCTTCCGGTGAGTCTTAGGAAGACGTCTTCCAAGGAACTACGACGAACCAGCGAGGTGACCGGGTCAAGACCCATCTTGGTTACCTTCTCCAGAGTCTTTTCCCCGTTTTCGGTGTAAACGAGGATGCGGTCTGGCAAAACTTCGAGGCGGTCGCCCAGTTTCTCAAGTTTCTTGGCAGCGGCAGCGTTTCCGCTGGAACCGAAACGAACCTCAAGCACCTCTTTAGTGGAGTACTTCTTGATTAGCTCGGCAGGGCTGCCCTCGGCCATGATCCGGCCTTTGTCCATGACCACTAGGCGGTCACACAACTGCTCAGCTTCGTCCATGTAGTGAGTGGTCAAAACCAGGGTCACGCCAAGTTCCTTCAGGCGGAACAGGCGGTCCCAGAGTACGTGGCGGGCTTGAGGGTCAAGGCCGGTGGTTGGTTCGTCCAGTAGCAAAATCTCTGGTTCGTTTACTAGACCGCGGGCAATGGTCAGGCGACGCTTCATTCCACCGGAGAGCTCTTCGCTCTTTACGTTGCGCTTGTCTTCTAGTTGCGCGAAAGCCAAAAGTTCATCGATCTTTGGTTTTAGGAACTTACGGCTTAGCCCGAAGTAGCGGCCGTAGACCAAGATATTTTCCCAAACGGTTAGCTGTCGGTCTAGGTTGTCTTGCTGCGGGACAACGCCTAGGTGAGCACGGATCTCTGGGCCAAACTTGTTGGGGTCTTTACCGAGAATCTCAAGTTCTCCCGAGGTGCGGGCAAGCGTGGAGGTAATCATGCGCATGGTGGTTGACTTACCGGCACCATTTGGGCCGAGCAGACCGAACGCCTCACCCTTGGCTACTTCGAAGTTAATGCCATCGACGGCAACGAAATCGCCGTATGTTTTGCGCAGACCCTTAGCGGAAATTACTAGTTCTGGTTCAGATGATTTGGTCACGAATTCTCCTACCTTGCTAGCCTAGATACATGTCGCCAAAGTCTGTTACACCCACGCGTGCCAAACTTGGCAACCGCAGGGTGACCGGCAAGGAGCAGTATTACACCCCGAGGGCTTTGGCCGAAGATTTGGTTCAAAAAGTAAAAGCCATAATCCCCGACTTTTCTTCCCGAACCGTTCTGGAACCGGCTGGTGGAACGGGTGCTTTTGTGGAGGCGGCCAAGAACGCTGGGGCACAGAAGGTTTTGAGCCTAGACATCGAACCAAAACACGGCGACGTCACCAAGGCAAACTATTTGAACGCCAAGCTGAAATTGCAAGACGCCGTGACGATTTCCAACCCTCCGTTCGGGCGAAACAATTCGCTGAGCATTCCGTTTTTCAATCGAGCCGCCGAGCACAGCGAATACATCGCCTTCATCGTGCCTAGATCTTGGCGAAAATGGTCGGTCATCAATCGACTGGATCGGCGCTTCCACCTCGTCCTAGATGAAGACCTGAGTATCGACTACGTAGACGACACTCACACCCTAATTAGCCAGAAGAACAACTTGAAAACCTGTTTCCAGGTCTGGCAGCGAAAATCCGAACTACGAGAAATCGTCAAGGTTGAAGACCGAGGTTATGTCACGAAGGTTACTCCGGCGGAGGCCGATGTGGCGCTGACCGTGTTCGGGTTTAGTTGCGGCCGGGTTAACACCGAATTTGAACGCAAACCAAACACCACTCGGATGTTCTTGAAACTCAACCACCCCAAGGCACTAAAGGCCCTACAAAGCGTGAACTACCAAAGGTTCTCAAAGAACACTGCATACACCGAAGCTCTTTCGTTTCAGGAGATCAACTATCTTCTGAACGAACAGCTTGGGAACAAGTAACACCTATCGAAGGTTAGAAACACTATGAGCATGATGGGCAGAGGCCGCCGCGGCGCACCAACCTCGGTGAAAGACGAAGGACCGAAGGCAAAGTTCTCCCAACTCTGGCCGTACCTAATGGAGCACAAGCCAGCGCTCTGGTTTGCGGTAATTCTGAGCTTGCTGAGTGCCGTGGTGAACCTTGGGCAACCACTGATTGTCGGCCAACTTATCGAAGCAGTGCAGCAGGACCAAGATGTAACCGGATGGGCTGTTGGCCTGATTGCAGTGCTCGTTGGAACGGCCGTGACCGGTGGCTTGATGTACTACGTGCTCGCGAAAGCTGGCGAAGGAGTTGTGCTTTCGGCTCGCAACAAGTTAGCCACTCGCCTACTGCGACTACCAATCAAGGAATACGACCTAAGACGAACCGGTGACTTGGTTTCTCGAGTTGGCTCGGACACCACCCTGTTGCGTGCCGTGCTCACCCAAGGGTTCGTTGACGCCGCCGGTGGAATCCTAATCTTTGTGGGATCGATTGTGGCCATGGCCATCATCGACCCGCTACTGCTAGGAATAACCCTTGCCGTAATCGCCATCGCGATTGCCGCAGTGGCATTCACCACCCGACAGATCAAAGAAGCCACCACCAAAGCTCAAAGTCGCGTTGGCGACATGGCTGCCAGCGTGGAGCGAGCGCTCAGCGCAGTTCGAACCATTCGTGCCAGCCGCGCCGAAACCCGCGAAGCCGACGAAATCAACAAAAACGCTCAGGATGCCTATACCCAGGGTGTGAAGATCGCGAAGCTAAACGCTGCGGTAACTCCAATCGCCGGCATCGCGTTCCAGGGCGCCTTCATTGCCGTCCTAGGGGTCGGTGGCTACCGCGTTGCCAGCGGCGAAACCAGCATCGCGAACCTGATCACCTTCATCCTGCTGATGTTCACCATGAGCCGCCCACTGGGTCAGGCCTTCGGCGCCTACTCCAGCATCCAGAGTGCCCTCGGTGCCCTCGCTCGCATCCAAGAGGTGCTAGACATTGGGCTTGAAGAGACCAACGAAGAGCAGAAGCAGCAGGTTAACCGCAAGGGCAACAACAGCACTGCCATCGAGTTTAGGAAGGTCAGCTTCTCATACGACGAAGCTCCGGTACTCAGCAATGTGAGCTTCAAAATTGAACGCGGCACCAGAGTCGCCATCGTGGGACCATCCGGTTCCGGCAAGAGCACAACCTTCTCGCTGATTGAGCGTTTCTATGAACCAACCAGCGGTCAGATTTTCATGGACGGTCAGGCAGTTACCAAGATTTCCCGCGACGAACTGCGCGCCCAGATCGGTTACGTTGAGCAGGATGCCCCCGTGCTAGCCGGTTCCATCAAAGACAATCTGCTAATCGGCAAACCAAACGCCACCGACAAAGAACTCAAGGCAGTGCTAGCCGAAGTGAACCTCACCGATGTTCTAAAGCGCGACAAGCGCGGGCTAAAGGCCGAGGTCGGCGAGAACGGCATCATGCTTTCCGGTGGTGAACGTCAGCGCCTGGCAATTGCACGAGCACTTCTGGCAGCGCCGCCAATCCTGCTCCTCGATGAGAGCACCGCAAGCCTCGACGGGCTCAACGAACAGCGTATGCGCGAGGCTCTCGACGCGGTTGCCAAGAATCGCACGGTAATCGTCATCGCCCACCGCCTGTCTACCGTGGTCGACTCCGACCAGATCATCGTCATGGAACAGGGCAAGGTAATCGGCGCCGGCAAGCACAAGGCACTGCTCAAGAGCACGCCGCTCTACAAGGAGCTAGCCGCTACTCAGATGCTTGACTGATCTGGCGTGAGCGCTGTAACATCAAAATGCTGTCTCGCCCCGCTGTTCCTGCTTGCATACAAGGGCGAGACTTTTTTTATCCACATTTTTAATAAACGAGCATTTTCAAATCACTCGCTTGCGTAAATTTCTTGAGTGGACCATCAACTAGAAAAACTTATTGGTGAAAAACGCTTTGGAGAATACTTGCACGGGGTTAGATACGGTGACGAACATTTAGTTCACCTCTACTACAAGTTTGACCTTGAATTGCGCGGGA
Source organism: Rhodoluna sp. (assembly GCA_044361205.1). Taxonomy (GTDB): domain Bacteria; phylum Actinomycetota; class Actinomycetes; order Actinomycetales; family Microbacteriaceae; genus Rhodoluna. The sequence continues at coordinate 27,943 of JBIKJD010000001.1, read as the reverse complement.
TTTACATGAAAAGCATCGGGGTCGTTGAACATCGTCTAGCCTCACTTCTCAGCTCAGAGCTTGCCAAAGAGCAATCGCTAACGTTTGGGGATTTGAGAAGAAACTTCAGTGCCAAAACACCTAAAGACAGGTTCGAAGTTTCCCGAAAGTTGGGTTTGAAGAACCAAAAAGAAGTTGATGGGCTGCTTTCAAGCCTGAACTCTTTCAGAAACAGGGCAGCGCACCATGAACGAATATGGAACTTCAGAGCCAGGTTGGCAGTTCCAAAGCGAACGCTAGATCTTGGACTTAGTGAAATGGGCGTTGTTGAAAGCCCTTTTTCCCTCGCCGCAAATCTTATTGGAATAGATTTACTAGTCCCTCACGAAAGTCGAATACTGAATTTAGCTGGCGACTTAAGTGAAGCTATAAACCAAAGTTGCATAGACCGCAGTTTCATCCTCAAGAGCATGGGTTTCAAGGTTCCGTAAGTCGTAGGCTATTCCTATGTTCAATGGAGACGCCACTAACCGCCAAACCGCGGTAGATCTAGACCTCAAAGACCCTCTTGCCAAGTATCGCGAGCAGTTCGTTATCAAAGATGAAGAAGTTTGCTACCTAGACGGCAACTCGCTCGGTCGCATGCCAAAAGCGACCAAACAAGCGGTAAACGACTTCCTAGACGAGTGGAGCACAGAACTCGTCGACGGCTGGAGCCACTGGATCGACGAAGCTCAGCCAACCGGAGACCTTTTGGGTCGGGCGGCACTAGGCGCAGCCCCAGGTCAGGTTCTGGCCGTCGACACCACCAGCGTGAACTTCTTCCAACTTTGCTCGGCGGCCATTATGGCCAGACCTAATCGCAAGAAGATCATCATCGATTCGAGCAACTTCCCTACAGACCGCTACATCCTCGAAGGGCTGGCTCGTGACCGCAACCTCGAACTGATCACCCTTAACAACGACGGCATGGGCGGTCCAAACGCCCAGGACATCAAAACCAAGAAGGAGCTAATCACCCCGGAGGCTCTCGAGCCTTTCCTCAGCGAAGATGTTGCCCTGGTTACCTTACAAGCAATCCACTACCGCTCTGGCTCAAGACCAGACATCAAGGGCATCACCGACCTTTGCCGCAAATACGGCATCCTCGTGGTCTGGGACTGCTCTCACGCCATCGGAGCCATTGAACTCAACCTTGATGCCAACGGTGTCGACCTCGCGGTTGGTTGCACCTACAAATACGGTAACGCCGGGCCCGGCGGAACCGCTTGGCTTTATGTGAACAAGAGCATTCAGAAAGAACTTCGTGTTCCAATCCAGGGTTGGTTCTCACAGAAGGATCAGTTCACCATGGGTCCGTTCTTTGAACCAGCCGACGACATCCGTCGTTTCCAAATTGCATCCCCGAGCATCATCGGTATGCGCATGATTCAGTCCAGCTTCAAGATGATCGAGGAAGCAACGATCGCAGCCATCGAGCACAAAGCAAACGTTGGCACCGAAATGATGATTGCCCTGTTCGACGCCTGGCTGCACCCGCTCGGCTTTGAACTGCTCACCCCCCGTAACCCGAAAGAACGCGGCGGTCACATCACAATCGGCCACCCCGATGCCAAGAAGATTGCTACCGCGATGCGAACCGAAATTAAAGTTGTGCCTGACTATCGGACTCCGGATTCCATCCGCCTTGCAATCGCGCCACTACCAACCAGTTACACCGAGGTTTGGGACGGCTTCGCGAGACTCAAGGACTTGGTTGAAAGCAAGAAGTACCTAGAGATCGAAGACAACGGAAGCCGCGTCACATGAGCAAAGCCATCACCTACATCAGCTACCTGAAGATCGATGAACTACTGAACCTTCAGCAGCCTGAAAGCACCGGCCCTGAACACGATGAGATGCTGTTCATCGTCATTCACCAAACCTACGAACTCTGGTTCAAGCAACTCATTCACGAAGCCAAGCACCTTCAAGCCGAACTTGAAAAGGGAAACACCCACACCTCGTTAGCAACCCTCGGCCGCATGAGAACCATCATGAAAACCTGCGTAGCCCAGGTTGACATCCTTGAAACCATGACGCCACTTCAGTTCAACTCGTTCCGTGGTTTCCTCCAGTCAAGCTCAGGCTTCCAGTCGGCCCAGTTCCGCGAGTTCGAGGCCATCCTCGGACGCCGCGACCGCGCTGGTGAAGGCTCCGACAAAACATCCGGAATGGGCATGGCTGAACACCTGATCGAAGGCTCGCCAGCCAGAAAAGCGGTAGAAGCCGCCATGACCAGAAACTCCCTCTGGGATTCAGCGCTCCACTACTTCAAGAAGAATGGCCATAAGGTTCCGAAAGAACTACTGAACCGCGACGTTAGCAAACCCTACGAAGCCAACGACGAATTACAAGAAGTTCTCCTCAAACTGCATAAAAAAGACCCAGACGGTGCCGCTGTCTGCGAACGCCTAATGGATCTAGACGAAGGCTTGCAGGAATGGCGCTACCGCCATGTCAAGATGGTCGAACGAACCATCGGCCGAAAGATGGGCACCGGCGGCTCGGCTGGCGTCGACTACCTAGCCAGCACACTGTTTCGCTCAGTGTTCCCAGACCTTTGGGCTATTCGCTCGCGTTTCTAAATCTCACCCTTATCCAGACCAGCGAGAATTTCCACTGCGTGCGCTCGAACAGCTGGAAGGTCGCTTAGACGATTCAATCCACTCATCTGCTGGAACATTCGGTGGTTCTTCTTGAAGTCGTCCTTGTGGCGATCTAAGAAATCCCAGTAAAGGGTTGTGAATGGGCAGGCGTCGTCCCCATTTCTCTTCTTTGGATCGTAGAAGCAACCTTTGCAGTGGTCGGTCATCTTGTTTAGATATGCGCCGCCGGACGCATACGGTTTAGTCATTAGCTTTCCACCGTCGGCGTGGGTTGCCATTCCTATGATGTTCGGAACCATGACCCAGTCGGCGGCATCGATGAACTGCTCACGCATCCAGTCGAGGAACTCCTGCGGATTGACTCCAGTGGTCAAAGCCAGGTTGCTCAAAACCATTAGGCGAGGAATGTGGTGAGTCCAAGCTCGTGCCTCAACGTCTTCAACCACCGACTTCACGCAATTCATCTTTGTTTTGCTTGAGTCGTTGAAAAGTGGCAACAACTTGCGGGTCGCTCCAAGCTGGTTTTCGTTGCGGTAGTTCTCACCCAAGAACCAATACATGCCGTTGATGTATTCACGCCAACCAATTACCTGGCGAACAAAAGCTTCCACGGATTCGATTGGGGCCGAACCACTTTCGAACGCACGAAGCACTGCCGAAACAACCTCACGAGCGTGAAGAAGACCGTTGTTTAGATATGGGCTTAGCAGTGAGTGGTGAAGCGCCCAGTTCTCTTTCGTTATGGCGTCTTCGTATGGACCGAAACCCTTGAGGTTTACTTCGACAAAGTATTCAAGTTGTTTGAGCGCTCCATCGCGAGTGGTTGCCCAGGTCTTGGTGGTTTCCATTCCCAACTCTTTAGCTACCCTCTCATCGATCGAGTCGCGCTCGTGTTTAAGATAGGGAGGCCAGGTGTAGTTCTTCGGTGGCGGGAGGCGATTGTCGGCGTCGTAGTTCCAACGTCCACCAACCGGATCACCCGATTGCATGAGGATGTTCAACCTCAACCGTTGAGCGCGATAGAAATTTTCCATCACAAAAGTCTTTTGCTTCTCAGCCCATTGAACGAAAAGCTCGCGTGAGGTTAGGAAGAAATCATTGGCGTGAAAAACCAAGCCGGCAGCCTGAAGTTGTTGAAACTGCTTGTGGCTGGATGGTTCTGCACAGTGAATCGGCAGATTGCCGAATTCTTGCTTTACCTGGTTCAAGCCATCGAGGGTAGTTGGGGCCTGCAGGTAACGAACCTGGAAGCCCTTTTCTTGTAATTCGTTTGCGAAGTGACGAGCCGAGGAAAGCAGGAAGAACAGGCGTTCCTTGTGCCAAGGGCGCCCCTCGACCATGCGCTCACTCTCCACCAACACCACGACATCAGTCGTTGGATCGGCATCCTTCAGAACGCCGTAATCAGAGTTCAGGTGGTCATGAGCAATATAAAGGATTCGCTGGAAAGTCACTTCTTACACTTCTCCGAGCAATACTTAACGTTTTCCCAATCCTTCGCCCACTTCTTCCGCCACTCGAAAGGCAAGCCGCAAGTCACGCAAAGTTTCGGCTCAAAGCCGTTTTTGCGTTTAGCGATTCGGGGCATAACCAAAGACTACTTGACCGCTTTGGAAGAGCCTCAAAGGCTCTAGTTCAGCGGAGCTCCAAAGCGATGATTGGTGATGGAGATGGACTCTTCACGACAGCTGGTGAGGAGTTTCCATTCGTCGTCGCCGAGGTCGTCGTGGGGCCAAACATAGTATTCAGGCTTCTCCTCGGTTGGGCGATACACATGCAGGTTGCGCTCGAGAGTTGGATACGCTTCTTCCAAAGCAGGCATTGGAACCTTGCCAGTTGGCTCACCGGTCTTTTTCCAAACTCCAAAACCATATAGATAGTGAAGCCCGCCGGCCTTGAGACCTGGGCCAACCGAAGAACGTTTCAAGCCACCGAACGGCTGCCTCTGAACGATGGCTCCGGTGATGCCTCGGTTGATGTATTTGTTTCCGGCAACCACGTTTTCAATCCAGTAATCCTGTTCACCCTGATCAAGGCTTTGAAGCCCAGCGGTCAAACCGTAGTCGGTGCCATTCTGGATCTCAACGGCTTCCCTGAGGTTCTTCGCAACCATGATTCCTAGGACGGGTCCAAAGCACTCGTTTTGGTGGAACCAGCTGCCCGGCTTGACTCCCAACTTGATGCCTGGGCTCCAGAAGTAACCTTCGTCGTCGAGTTGCTTTGGCTCAAGTAACCAGCTCTCGCCGGGATCTAACGTGGTGAGTGCCCGCAGCAACTTTCCACTCGGCGGAAGAACAAGAGCGCCAATGCTTGAATCGGCAGAGAGCCCAATCTTCATCGAGGAAGCGGCATCGACCAACTGTTCCAAGAACTGCTTGGAACGCTTGACCGAACCAACCAGAATGGCCAGGCTGGCAGCGGAACACTTTTGACCGGCATGGCCGAAGGCGCTCTTCGCCAAGTCGGCGGCGGCCAGGTCGAGGTCGGCGATGGGGGTAATCACGATGGCATTCTTGCCACTGGTCTCGGCACTTAGGTGAAGCGAAGGCTTGTGGTCTTTGAATAGTTTTGCGGTTTCCCACGATCCGGTGAGCACCACGTTATCCACGTTGTCATGTCCAATCAAATGAAGACCTAAAGGGCCATCTTCCACTCGGACGATTTGCAGAACCGACTTAGGAATTCCCGCCGCCCAAAGTGCCTCAACCATAAGTTCCGAACATCTTGGAACCTCTGGAGCCGGTTTCAGAATCACCGAGTTACCAGCGGCCAAAGCTGCCAACGTTCCGCCGGCTGGAATCGCCACAGGAAAGTTCCAAGGAGGTGTAACCACTGTGACCCGATAAGGTTCGAACCTTGCATGAGACCTCGACGAAAGATCGTCGATTCGTGATGCATAGAAACTAGCGAAGTCGATGGCTTCCGAAATCTCGGTGTCAGCTTCACCGATAGTCTTGCCCGCCTCGGCAATCATCACCGTGGCAAGTTCTGCTCGCCTTTTTTGTAATTCGTTCGCAGCGTTAGTCAAAAGCGCCTTGCGAGAGTTCGGATCTTTTGCCCACACGTCGGCTGCATCACTTGCCTTTGCCACAGCAGAGTCAATTTCCGCTTCCGTCTTCAGGGTCTGAATCTTCGTGGCTAGCGGTTTCGGGTGAGTAGAAAGTTCCCGAGCCTTAGCGACCGCACTCCTAACCCAAGCCCTGGTTTCCGGCAACGACGGATCGCTGTCAGGAGTATTCATTCGCTCGGGAGCCGTTTCGTTCAAACGTCTCGGCAATTGTGGCCGATCATCCAAAGCCTCAACGCTGGCAATAAAACGGTCATGCTCGCGCTTGAAGATGGCTTCACTCTTCGCGATGTCGAACAGCCCAGACATGAAGTTCTCAGGCGAAGCGTTCTCCTCGAGTCTTCTGGTCAGATAAGCGATTGCCACCTCGAACTCGTTTGGGTGAACCACTGGTGTGTAAAGAAGTAAATCGCCAACCGTCTTGCGAACGTTCGCCGAAATATCGACCGCCATGCCCTTGAGGAGCTCGAAATCAACTAACGAACGCACCCCGCGACTCTCGGCCAAGAGGTGGGCAAGCGCAATGTCGAACAGGTTATGGCCCGCGATTCCAATCCGAACGTTCTCAAGGCGCTCTGGCATCAATGCCCAGTCGAGTACGCGCTTGTAATTGGTGTCGGTCTCACGTTTGGTTCCATAGGTTGCCAAAGTCCAGCCATGGATGTCGGCATCAACCAACTCCATCGACAGATTGGCGCCTTTGACCACTCGAACCTTAAGCGGAGCTCCACCCTTGGCAACTCGCTTCGCCGCGAACTCCTGCACCCGCTGCATGGCTCCCAAAGCATCAGGTAAATAAGCCTGCAACACGATCCCAGCTTGAAGCCCCTTGGTTTCTGGAAGCGACATCAAACGCTCAAAAACTTCCAGGGTCAACGCCAGGTCGCGATACTCTTCCATGTCGAGGTTAATGAACTTAGGAGTAGAAGACTTTGCCGCATAGAGATAAAGCGGCTTCAAACGTTCAATAACGCGATCCACTGTTTCCTCAAAGCCCCACATCGAAACCTGAGAGATCACCGCTGAAACCTTTATTGATACATAGTCAACGTCGTTGCGTTTTAGAAGCTCAAAGGTCTTTTCAAAACGCCCGAGTGAAGCCTTCTCCCCTAGGACGGCTTCGCCCAAAAGGTTCAGGTTCAATCGGGTGCCATCGGCCCTGGTGGCCGCAATGTGCTTGGTAAGTTGATTGGGTCGAGCATCGGCAATCAGGTGCTTCACAATCTGGCGCAACTTCGCCTGAGCAATCGGAATGACAATCCCTGGTGCTATTGGCGCGGCCAAACCACCAACCCGAATCATGGTTCGGTCTAGAAAAGATAAAGCTTTGGGTGGGTTCTTAGCCAAACGAAACAGCTCGTTCGCACACATCCGGTTATCTTCAGGACGAATTACACGGTCAACAAATCGAAGGGTGAAATCAAGACCCCCAGGGTCTTTGAGTATCGCCGAAAATCGGCCCTCGGCAGCCTGCTGGGTAGTACCGGTCTCACTTAGCCACTTACGAACCAGGCTGGTAGCCGGCTCAACAAGCGCCATCAATTCTGCTTTTGGCATGAACGTTTGCTTTCATTCGTCGTTGAATGGACGGGATTAGTCTGCCATCAAACGGTCCAAGCAAAAGGCAAATTAGAGGAAAATAGTTGAAATGGTTGGAGAACGGAAACTAGAAAAAGAACAAACCGATCAAAAATCCGGACGCCATACTAATCACGGTCCAGATAATTATGGAAGGCCTTACTGGTCTACCAAAAACAATCCAATCACCTTGTTGGTATCCGCAGTCTGTGCATTTCATAGGTCTATTTAAAACGGGATCTCCGAACATCATTCCCGCGAAGCGGTTCAAGTCTGCTGCAGTCTCCGCGTCTGCGTTTGGGCGGCAGATTGGACAAGGCCGTGGAGACGGGGCTGGCATCATGTTGTCAACATCCTAACTTCGCCAGGACGGCAGTTTCCAGCCGAATTTGATGGCGAGGATGCGTGCGGCGATGATGGTGAGTGCGCCGGCGAGGGCGGAGTAATTGCTGTTGAGGCCGAGGTATTGGAGGAGCCAGATGAAGAGGCCGCCAACGAAGGCGAGGGAGGCGTAGAGCTGGTGGTCGTTAACTAGTCCTGGGATTTCGGCGATTAGGACGTCGCGGATGAGTCCACCGAATGCTGCGGTGATTACGCCCATCATGCTGGCGATTAGTGGTGAGTTGCCCATGTCGAGGGCGATTTGGGTGCCGAGTGCTGCGAATACCCCGAGGCCGATGGCATCTGGCCAGTCTATGGCGCGGGCGTTTAGTTCGATGTTTCTGGCTTTGACAAAGAACTGGATGAGGATGGCAACACCGGCCAGTAGCCATATCCAGATTTCGTTCTGGATCCAGAAAAATGGTGCTCGGTCGAGGAGGATGTCGCGGAGGGTTCCGCCACCGAATGCGGTAACTAGGACCAGCAGGATGACGCCAACCATGTCGAGCTTTTTTCTGGCGGCAGCGATTAGGCCTGATGCGCCAAAGGCGAGAGTTCCGATGATTTCAAGAATCTGAAGGGTTTGGTTGGCGATGTCGTTCTGCATTAGCGGCCGGCTGCGTCCACTACGTTTTTGACGAGCATGGCTCGGGTCATTGGGCCAACTCCGCCTGGGTTTGGGGAAAGGTATTTCGCGACCTTCTCAACATCTGGGTGAACGTCGCCGAGTAATTGGCTGGTTCCGTCGTCGTTGATGTGGCGGGTGATGCCAACGTCGAGAACAGCTGCGCCCTCTTTGATCCATTCGGGTTGAATGAAATGGGCAACGCCAACGGCGGCTATGACGATGTCGGCTCGCTTGATTACGTGGTGAGGGTCCACGGTGTTGGAGTGAACGGTAGTGACTGTGGCGTCGATACCTTTTCTAGACATCAGAAGACCGAGTGGTCGGCCAACTGTAATGCCGCGACCGATGATGGCGACTTCTTTGCCCTTGGTTGGGATTTCGTAGCGCTTGAGAAGTTCCACGATTCCGGCGGGCGTGCAGGGAAGCGGAGAGTCGAGTGGCTGGTTCACACCAAGCACTAGCTTGCCGAGGTTGATTGGGTGAAGGCCGTCGGCGTCTTTGGCTGGGTCCATCAGTTCCAACATCTCGTTGGTGTCGATGCCGAATGGAAGTGGAAGTTGGATGATGTAGCCGGTGACGTCGCTGGCTTCGTTGAGGTCTTTGATGGCGGCTTTGATGTCTTGGGTTGAGGCACTTGCTGGGAGGTCGATTCTCACCGACTTGACACCAACTTCGGCGCAGTCGCGGTGCTTGCCGCCAACGTATTGGTGGCTGCCAGGGTCATCGCCAACTAGTAGCGTGCCAAGGCCGGGAGTAATGTCTCTTTGCTTAAGCTCGATGACCCGCTCGCGCAGTTCGTCTTTGATGGCTTTCGCTGTTGCTAGACCATCGAGCTTAATTGCGGTCAAGGGTTACCAGTTTTCCAAGTCTGGGTAGAGCGGGAAGGCGTCGGCGAGTTTCTGAACTCTGGCCTTTAGCTCTGCGATGTTCGGGTTTGGCTTGAGAACGGAAGCAATCACTTCGGCAACCTCGGTGAACTCGGCCTTGCCGAAGCCACGAGTGGCTAGGGCTGGAGTTCCAATTCTCACGCCAGAGGTAACCATTGGTGGGCGAGGGTCGTTTGGAACCGAGTTGCGGTTGACGGTGATCTGAACGTCGTGAAGTAGGTTCTCTGCGGTCTGTCCGTCAATTACGGCGTTGCGGAGGTCAACTAGGACGAGGTGCACTTCGGTGCCACCGGTTAGAACCTGAACGCCCTCTGCCTTCATGTCGTCCTGGTTGAGACGGTCGGCGATGATTGCAGCGCCTTCAAGAGTGCGCTTCTGACGCTCTTTGAATTCATCTGACATCGCGGCTTTGAATGCCACCGCTTTGGCGGCGATGACGTGCATCAGTGGACCACCCTGCTGACCTGGGAATACTGCCGAGTCAATCTTCTTGGCGTATTCCTCTTTGCAAAGGATTAGTCCGGAACGTGGGCCAGCCAAGGTTTTGTGAACGGTGGTGGAAATTACATCGGCGTAAGGAACAGGGCTCGGGTGCAGGCCGGCTGCAACCATTCCAGCGAAGTGAGCCATGTCGACCCAAAGCTTTGCTCCAACTTCGTCGGCAATCTTGCGGAATTCGGCGAAGTCGATGTGGCGTGCGTAGGCCGACCAACCGGCAATCAGAACAGCGGGCTTCACTTCGTGAGCGCGAGCACGCACGATGTCCATGTCGATTAGGAAAGTTTCTGGGTTTAGTTCGTAGGCGTGAGCTTCGTACATCTTGCCCGAGAAGTTTAGGCGCATGCCGTGAGTGAGGTGACCGCCGTGAGCAAGTTCGAGTCCGAGAATGCGGTCGCCTGGGTTGGCTAGGGCCATGAGCACTGCTGCGTTTGCGCTTGCTCCAGAGTGTGGTTGGACGTTTGCGTACTCGGCACCGAACAGTTCCTTGGCGCGGTTGCGGGCTAGGTCTTCTGCAACGTCGACTACTTCACAGCCGCCGTAGTAGCGCTTGCCTGGGTAGCCTTCCGCATACTTGTTGGTCAGCACCGATCCTTGGGCTTCCAGCACCCCACGGGAAACGAAGTTCTCCGAAGCAATCATCTCCAGGAAGTTGCGCTGGCGATCTAGTTCGTTTTGTAAAACGGCAGCGATTTCTGGGTCAGTTTCGCTCAATGGCTTGGTGAAGGAGGTAGGCAGCATGCCTAAATTCTAGCAACGCCCAAGTGTTTAGCCGTCTTTGGCACAAATTGTTCGCAAAAACTAATACATGTAGGAATGTTCGCTATGATGAAAATACATACTTTCGGTTTAGTTTTTGATTTATCTGAAATTACCTACTCGGAAGTTTTTGGGGACCTTGAGTTTTAGTAAGGATTAGCAATGCCGCTGCCGGTAATGATTGGGTTTGGGCTCATCACCGTGGGATTCGGTTTGGCCATCTACATCGTCGTTGCCACAATTCGTGATCGCAAGCAGATTCGCCCACTAAACGACGACGACGAGTAACTCTCCTTTAAGATTGGCTCTATGACTGTAACGGCGAGCCATTGGGTTTTAACCCTGATATGTAAAGACCAGCCAGGAATTGTTCACGCCATCTCTGGGGCGGTCGTAGCCGCCAAAGGAAACATCACCGAGTCATCTCAGTTCTCCTCGGATGGCTCTGGACGATTCTTCATGCGCCTACAGATCGAGGCAGCAACGTCGCGTCAGGCTTTCGAAACTGAACTTGCACCGGTGATTGAGCGTTATGGAATGACCTGGGAGCTCGATGAAGTCGGCAGGCCGCTGAAGACTCTCGTGCTAGTTTCCAAGAGCGCTCACTGCCTTAACGACATCCTGTTCCGTCAACGCTCTGGGCAACTTCCGGTGACGATTCCAGCCGTTTTCGGAAACCACTCAGACTTGGCTTCTCTAGCGGAGTTCTACTCGATTCCATTTGAGGCTCATGAAATTGTGGATGCCGGAACCAAAGCGGCTTTCGAACGTATGCTCCGCGATTACATCAAGTCGGCAGGCATTGAGCTGATTGTTCTCGCTCGCTTCATGCAAATTCTTTCTCCCGAGTTTGTTGCCGAATTCGAAGGTCGCATCATCAACATTCACCACTCATTCCTGCCCGGCTTCAAGGGGGCAAACCCTTACGGGCAGGCTCACGCTCGAGGTGTGAAGCTAATCGGCGCTACCGCCCACTTCGTTACCGCTGATTTGGATGAAGGCCCAATCATCGAGCAGAACGTGATTCGGGTGACCCACTCTCACTCCAAAGAGGAACTGGTGTCGATGGGACAAGATATCGAGTCGAAAACCCTCACCCAAGCCATCCGATGGTTTAGTGAGCATCGTGTGCTCCTTGACGGCGACCGAACGGTCATCTTCGAATAACTCGTCGGCCACGCGAGCGCTTAGCCAGCACCACCGCTAGCAGAGCGATTCCAATTGCCACCCACGAGTCGCTTGAAATAGTTGGCATAACTAACCGCTCCACCCAAGAAACTTCGTTTGATGGCTTTGGTTTCGGGGTTGCAACACCCGGTTTGTTTTCGGTTGGCGATAGTGGTGTTCCATTAGGCAGTTGAAGACTGCTGGTGTCGACAGAGATGTCCGTTTCCACTTCCTCGCTTACTTTTTCAATTCGAGTGAGAGTCGAACTGACCGCCGCTTCTGGCCCAACATTTCCGGTTAGGTCGGTGACAGAGTTGGCAATCAGGGTTAGTTGAAGAGTTCCAGGAGTGCAGTTGGCAGCTTCGAGAACGTAATTGATTTGCGCCGTAATCTCGCGGAGCTCGAATGTACAGTTTTTGGCTGAGCCCCGAGAGGCAAACACATCCAAAGTTATGCCGGAGATGGCCTCGCTGAAAGCGATCGCAAAACTGGGCATCAAGCTCATAGTTGCACGTGCTTGCTCGACGATTTGAGCGAAGGGAGCCGTGGTATCGATTGCCTGTTCCCCAAAGTTGTAGGCTTCCATCGGGCCAAAGTTTCCTGCAGGGTCTTTTCCAACCTGCGCCAGAACCTTCAGCCCAGGGTTACCCGTGCAACCAGAGACCCAAACTTGGTAATTGGATCCCGAGCCCTCGACTTTGGATAGCAAACAGCCCGGCCCCGACACTTCAAACGAATCCGCTTTCACGCCGGTTACCGCCTCGGTAAAAGTCACCAGATATTGCACGTTTTCGGGAACCGCTTCCCCAGCCACAACGGAGGCAACAGAGGGTGCCATGCGGTCGAGTTTGACCGGGTTGGAACCAACATCAAACTGAGGACCTTGATTGCCAATTAGATCGCGAAGCGCTCTGGCTCGGAGCGAAATCGAAACCTGCGTTTCTGGCGCACAATCACCAACCGTGATTGCTGCGGTCGTCGGGTTGTTCATTCCGATGTTCGTGATCCGACAGTTTTGCCCAGAGAGCGTCAAAGCGCTGGTGTTTGGTTCCTGAAACGGCTCATCCCCGATTAGATAAAAGATTTGAGTCAGCGAGTTCGTTGGAGACAACGGAGTTGTGAACCTAAAGCCTGGAGCGACAGGATCGAACTTCACAGAGTTAGCGGTGGATGGTGTGGTTGGGCCAATACTCGAGCCAGCGACCGAATTTGCTCGAAGTGTGAGCTCAAGTGTGCCCGCACTGCAGTTGACGACTTCGAAGTTGAACGAATACCCGTTTCCGTAAACAGCCGGAATAGCACAACCATAGACGGTGCCTCCGAAAACAAAGTCGGTTGGATCTAGACCAAAGACATACTGATCGAATACGAGCGAATAGCTTGCTCGGTTCGAGACCGGACTGCCACTGGTCATCACGAAAGAAGTTGCACTTGGGGGAAACGTGTAACTCAGGGTGACTTGACCATTGCCGGTTCGAGCTCCGGATTGGTGAGCGACATTGCCAGTGAGCACCATCGACGCATAGCTCGAGCCACCGCCCCCACCCGCACCGTCGTTTCCGCCGGATACGCTATCGGAGCCACCGCCTCCACCGCCGAAGAAACCGCCACCTCCACCGCCACCTCCAGCGATAGATCCAGTGCCCCCGTTGCCGCCAACCCCAAACGCACCGATGCTTCCGTTTCCGCCGGAGACACCGAGCCCGATTGATCCTCCAGCGAGTTGAGTGCCGCCTCCGCCAGCAGTTCCTGCTGTTGAGCCCTTGGTTCCAGCCGCTGCAATTAGCCCGCCACCGAGGCCGCCAGCTCCACCAATCCAACCGCCGGTGCCTCCACCGCCACCCGCCACGACAACACGGTCGGCCAATGAAGTTGAAGTTCGAAGGTCTGATGCCCCGCCGCCGGAACCCTGGTCGGCGTGACCCGAACCAGAAGTGCCACCTCCGTTGAAACCGCCAGCGACGGAGTTACCGACTCCACCGGCTCCTCCAACATAAACGTTCAGTGAACTTGGAATGACTTTGAAGTCGCCAGAGACTAGCCCACCTTTTCCTCCGGAGCGCCCGCCCTGAGCACCGAAGACTTCGAAGCTCAGCGAGTTGATGCCCTGTGGCGGAACCCAGGTGTAGTAGTCGCCGGTGAATTCGAACGTCACCCAACAGGTTCCTTCTGAGCAATAGGGTGTTGGGGTCGGGCTCACCGCCTGCGAAGGAAGAGTGAATCCTGCGCCGAGCAGTGCGGATAGTCCGAGGGTTGCGAAAACGAGTTTGAGCCAGCGGCTGAGTGTCTTTGAATGCATGCCGACAAATGTAAAACTCCCGCCGATTTCTCAGCGGGAGTTTTACACAGGTTGTCGGAGCTAACCCACAGTAAGGTTCCAGACCACTACTCTCGGCGTGATTACCTTGCCGCTAGGGGTCTTGGCCTGCATCGTCGTAGGCCATAGGCGGAATCGAGTGACCGTTGCAGTGATGTTCATCGGAACACCGGTCTTGAAGTATGCGAAAGCATCCTTGTTCAACTTGCAAGTGATTGAGTTGGTGAATAGCTTCTTCGCCAAAGGCTTCTTGTTGGCTGGAATCTTCTTGAGAATACCGAAGTTAGTTGTACAGGTTTGAACCTTGTCCTGAACTACGCCATTCACGGTCACTTGGTAAGGAATTCGAATTACCGAAGTAATTTTCCCGATGTAGAGACCTGTAGAGAATGGTTTGACCTCAACGGTGTTGTTTTTGGTGGTCACGGTGAACCCGTTAGCACCGCTTTGAACCTTGCCACCAGTTCTCGGAACTGACATAAATACAGGCTTCTCGGGAACCGGTCCAGACTTTGGATCCCAGACCACATTGCTGTGTCTAGCGGTAATCGTAACCACACGCTCAGGCAATGCGTTATACGCAGCATCGCCTGGTGCAGAAATAGAGACTCGGCAGTCGCGAGTGGCGGGTGCAGCTGGGATCTCGTTCTCCCAAGTTACCGAACCATCTTCTTCGACCGAACAAATCGATGGGTCAAGGCTAACGAAAGTAGGAGTTAGGCCCGAACTTAGAGTTGCCGATAACAAGAATCCGGTGTCGCTGTCGGTGGCAGCCTGAGCACGGCGTTCCGGACTACTGCCAGGGATAACTTCACCGGGAGCCGTGAACGTCAAAGTTTGGTTAGCCTTGGTGACCTCGAAGATGACTGGTGAACTGGAGCTTGTCTTGAAGCCCGGTCCTCCCGAACTTGCGGTGACCGAACACGTTCCGGCACTTGCCAAGTGGAGCATTCCGGACGCGTCTGCCCAACAAACCGCAGCATTACTGGTGTTGTAGGTAACTGGCAATCCAGCACTAGAAACACCGCGCAGTGGAAGTAAATCGGTAGTCATAACGATGGTTCGTGGGTTGCCAACCGAAACAGCAACTGGGAAGTTCTGTGTGGTCACGTTTTCCCCAGCGTAGAAGACTGTTGAGTACTTCACTGGCGCTACAGCAGTAAACGCTCCGATCTTCGGCCCTGACAGCGAATAGTTACAGGTTCCTTCGGTTAGGCCCACTAACTTTCCACTCTCGACCTTACAGATTTTGGCACTCGCTTTATCCACTGTGAGCAGCGGAGTTACACCGTTCACCACAGGAGTTGCACCAGTGTTTGGTAGCACCGACTTCAAAGTCGCGACTAGCGCGGTGCTAGGTGCGTTAAGAGCGATTCTTGCAGGCGCGGTGTGCTCCAAGGTCTGAGGAATCGGCGAGACCACAATCGGGAATGACTTGGTCACGTTGGGAGCCGCAAAGTAATTTGCGTTTTCGCCAGCCGAAGCGGTGATGGTGCATGTTCCAATTCCACGTGGCGTAACTTTGTCACCAACCACGGTACAGATAGTTGGGGTTGTGGAAACAAAGGTCGGCTTGACCCCCGGCGCGTTGGTTGTTGCTAGAAGCGAGAAGACTGCGCCAGTTTTACCTGCGACAAAAGGCTTACCGCCGTTATAAAGCTGGGCGATTGGCACGAAGAGAATCTCCTGAGCAGCCTTCACAATCTCAACTGCAAGGGTTTCGCTAGTTACGGCTGAATACAGAGTGTCTTCCGCCTTAGTGGCCTTGACCAAACATTCTCCAGGCTTCTTTCCAAGGATTACTCCAGTAGCTGGATTGATCGAACAAACGGCCACTGACTCCGGCAGTACCGAGAAAGTTACGCGGCCGGTTCCAGAACCAGACTCTCCCTCAGTGTCGGAGACCGAAATCGTTATTGCGTCTGCAACAGCGCTCTCATCGTCTTCTGCCACTAGCACGAGTTCGTCCTGCGGTGCTTTGGTAATTTGAATCGCTACTGCTGGTGCAACGGCACCAGCGAAGAATTCGTCGGCGGCCTTTGAAGCAACAACTCGACAGGTGCCAATGATTGCTGGCTCAGGGATGATCACAACACCGGTAGTCGGGTTGACATCACAGACATCACTAGTTGTCGATGCGTAAGAAATCGCGCCGCTTCCAGATCCGCTGCCAACGCCAAATTCAGGTGCGACAACCTCAATGACCTCATCAGTGTTCCATGGAACAGATGTCACAGATGGCTCTGCAACAAAACCGGCTTGAGCCGCAGCAGTCATCTTCACAGTAACCAAAGCTGTGGCAGCCTCAAGTAGCTCGCCGCCATCCTTGGTCACCAAAATCTCACAGTCCCCGGGAAGGTACATCGTGACCACAAGACCCTCAATGGAACAAATGTCTTGTGAGGCCTCAGAAACTTCGGTGCTTAGCGGACCTGCTCCAGAACCACCTGCAATAGTGATTGTTGAGCGAAGCGAAGTTGCAGTTGGCGAATAGACCAAACTCTGTGGAAGCGCTGTGGCGTTTAGTCTTGCCTGCAATGTCTTGGTCAAAGGAATGGTTAGTTCGTTTGAGGTAGCGGATGAGAAGTTGCTGTCCCCCGCCTTTGTTGCCTCAACTACACAATCCCCCAAAGTCAACGGGGTTATTACACCTGTCGTCGCATTGATGCTACAAACGTCCTCAGTTGAGGTGCTGTAGGTGACAGCGCCAGTTCCCGAGCCAGAGCCAACGCCAGTTGTTGGTACCGAAACCTTGAGCTGACCGGCGACACCAAGCACCTGAGTAGCAAAGTTACTTGTTAGGTTAAGAGGTGCCTGTTCGGCAAGCAGTATCGTCACTGGTTCCGAAGAAACTACCGTGACTGGGCTTGCATTTCCGGTCTGGTCCGCAAGCGCCCCGGCTGCCAAAGTTAGGCGCGCAACATTGCCAGGGGTGCAGTTGGTTAGCGTTACTTCAGCGGAAAGTTCGCTGTTCGATGTGATTGCAATTTGACACCTCGGGTCTCCGACGACTCTGAGGTCATCGAGAGTGAGCCCGCTAACGGCCTCTGAATAATCGAGCATGAACTTAGGAACGCTCGCCTCGTCGCCGTAAACCGAAGTAATAGTAACCGTGGCAGGCGCCCTGTCGATCACCACTGTTGGTGAAACGAACTGAGATCCAGGCAAAGTCCAAACGTTTGCAGCGTTGAAGACAGCCGACGCATGGTCGTTAGGAACATGCGGCCCAAATTTCAGAGCCAGATTTCCTGAACTACAGTTTGACGCGGTAACCGTGTAGGTTGCTGCGGCAGAAGCCGAGGCCGTGAAAGTACAGCCGGTAGCTGCACCTGGTTGACCAGCCAAAGCGTTGCTGTACCTAAGAGTGTTGACCGTATAAACGTAGTCGGTCATGGTCACCGTGAACACCTGAGTGTTGCTGTTGGTTGGGGAACTTGGAGCGGAGATCGTTCCAGTTGGGTTCGCGGTTCCAGCAATCCAAACCGGAGCTGCATTAGTGGCAGCAATGGCCGGACCTGCGTTACCGAAAGCATCGGTTACCGAATTCACCTTAAGGCTAGGTTCGATGGTCACACCAGCGGTTTCACCCAACGGACGAGCACACGAAGAAACCAGGACGGTTGCCGATAGTCGGTTAGCCGCGACGACTGGATTTGCGAAAGTACATCCCGACGCGGTTCCGATGTTCTCAAAATCACTCGCGGTTAGGGTGGTGCCATCAATCGCCTCGTTGAAGGTCACGGTGTAGGTGATTGCGGTGCCCGCGGTTACGCCAAGACCAGACGCAGTGGTCATGGTGGCTGTTGGAGCTACGCGGTCAAGGGTGATTGTCGAAGCCACAACAGCTGACGCAGGGGCAGCGATGCCGAGCGAATCCGCACCAGCGCCTGCGACGGCGTTGACAATCAAGGTTCCACTGGTCGAACATCCAGTTGCGGTGACCGTATAGGTGGTGCCGCTACCTGCCACAGCAAATACACAGCCAGTCGCGGTACCGGTGTTTGTGAAGTCAGCCCCAGTTATACCGGTGACGGCCTCAGTGAAGGTAAGCGTGTAAGGAATCGAAGCATTCGATGTTGGGGTGGTGACCGCAGTGGTGATAGTTGCGGTTGGAGGTACTCTGTCAACAACGATTTGTGTCGCTAACTTGACTGCGGCAGCCGGCGAAACGTTGCCAGCCAAATCAGTGACAGAACTCATGGCCAGTGTCGGGTTTACTCCGCCCGAACCACAGTTGGAAACTGTTACTTCTGCTGAGCGACCATCGGCCGCAACAACCGGAGCACCAAACACACAGCCAGAAGCAACCGGAGCACCAGCTGTGTTGCTGAAGTCGCTGGCAACCAAAGTGCTTGGGTTAACTGGTTCATTGAAGGTCACCTTGAAGGTCATAGGTGCGGCACCAGTTGGGTTGGTGATGGTTCCAACCGCAGCAATGGTTGCAGTTGCTGGTGAACGATCAACAGTCACTGTGCTCAACACATTTGCAGCTGGCCCGCTTGCCCCACCAGTATTTGCAGCAATAGCATTCTGAGCCAGGGTCACAATCACGGTACCCTCGCTACAGCTCGCCAGCGAAAGCGTGGCGGTTGAAGTTGCCGTTGTGCCGTTGGCTGGAGCGCTCAGCGTTGGTACACAACCGTTGGCGGTTCCAGTGATCGCGAAGTCGCTCAGGGTGACACCCGTAACACTTTCGGAGAATGTCACCGTGTAGCTAAGCGAAGCGTCTTTGGTTTGAGCGGGCGGAGCAGTTGTGAACAGCGCTCTAGGAGCGGTGTCAATAACAAGCTGGGATGCAATAGCAGTCTCGGTGGCAGGGCCTGCGTTACCAGCAACATCGGTAACCGCATTTGCCAAAATCGCGGGCTTAACATTGCCGTCGAAACAACCGGTTACGGTAACAGTAACGACCAGCTTGTTAGCCGAAAGCACGGGAGCAAAAACACAACCTCCAGCAGTCGGGCTGCTCGCTGCGTTCTTGAAGTCTGTGGCAGCTAGAGAGCCTTCAGACAGAGGCTCGGTGAAGGTGAAGGTGTAAACCAGTGGAGTAACGGTTATCACCGTGCCGGCTACAACTGTTGTCAGCGCTACGGTCGGCGCAGCCGGAGCAACGCGGTCCAGGAGTAACTCGCTTCCGCTAACGGCAACTGCAGGTGCGGTGTTGGCGCCATCGGTCACACCGTTCTGGGCGAGCGTTGGGCGCAGAGTTCCAGCGGTCGAACACGACGTAACGGTTACGGTGTAGGTAGTTCCGCTGCCGGCAACTGCGAAGGCACAGCCCGTGGCGGTTCCACCGTTTGTGAAGTCGGCGCTAGCCAAACCGGTCACAGCCTCACTAAAGGTAGCTGTGTAAACGATTGAAGTGGAGTTGACAGGCGAAGTCACCGCAGTGGTGAGGGTCGCGGTTGCCGCAGTGCGGTCAATCGTGATGGTTGGCATGGTTATTGCATTAGCAGGGGCAGTGTTTCCCGCTAGGTCTGCAACGCTCGCAGCGGCCTGGGTTGGGATCAGAGTTCCCTCAGAACATCCGGTAATCGCAACTGTTGCACTCAGGTTGTTCACGGCCATGGTCGGGGTGAAGACACAACCGGTAGCGGTACCGGCGTTGGTGAAGTCACTTGATGTCAAACCGGACACAGCTTCATTGAAAGTGGCGTTATAGATGAAAGAGGTCGCAGGCGATGGAGAGGTGGTCACAGCCGCCGCAAGGCTCGCAGTTGGTGCAGTGCGGTCAATCAGGATTTCAGGACCGGTCTTCAAAGTTGCTGGTCCAGTGTTTCCAGCAACGTCTGCCATGGAATCAGCAGACTGTCTCAAAACAACTTTTCCGGCAGAACAGCCAGTGATGGTAACCGTAATGGTCTTACCAACAACGTATGGGCTGAACACACAACCAGTAGCGGCCGGTGCAGTAGCAGCGTTCGCAAAGTCTGCTGCCGTCACCGATGCGGGGTTTAGCTCTTCATCAGTGACGATTGTGTAGCTGATGATTGAAGCGTTGGTGGTGCTTGGGAACGATGTCGAAATCGACGAGTTCGGCTTGGTTCTGTCGCTGATTACCGGCGACGAGCTGGCGGTTGTAGCCGGCCCAAGGTTTAGCGCTAGGTCGCTTGATGATCTAGCTGGGATGGACACAACTGAAGTTGCGCCATCGACACAGCCGGTAACGGTCACAGTAAATGGACTGATGCCATTAACTGGATTCGAAAGGGTTCCAATGCGGCAACCTTCACCTGTAACTACGAAATCGGAAACAGTCAGGCTTCCAGGGCTAAGGGTTTCATTAACTGCAACCGAATAGGTCAGCGTCGTTCCAGAGTTTGGTGAAGAAGGCGCATTGATTGTGAAAACTGGAGGTAGACGATCGATACCAACCTCGGTTACAACCTCAGAGCTGGGCCCTAGGTTTCCGTGAAGGTCAGAAATCGAATCTTTAGCCAGTGCAACTCTTAGTAGACCAGGGGCGCAGTTACTTAGTGTGAGTGTCGCGCCAGTGGCAGTTACGTTGGTAAGCGCTGGAGCGCAACCCGAAGCTCCAGTGATTGAAAGATCACTCAGGGTCAATCCCGTAATTGCTTCACCGAAGGTCAGACGGAACTCCTGATTTACCGAGTTGTTTGGCGTGATCGGTGCAATGACCATGGCGGTAGGCACGGTTCGGTCAATCGAGATTGGGGTTGCCTCAACAGCCACAGTGGGACCAGTTTGGGAAACCAAGTTGGTTACCCCATCAGCAGCAAGCTTTAGAGTTACGCTTCCCGCCGAGCAGTTAGTAACGTTTACGGTAACCGATGTGCCAGACGCAGCCGACGGGGTGAACACACATCCGGTAGCAGCTCCGGTAGTTGCCGCGTTTGAGAAATCAGCGGCGGCAATGCCGGAAACCGCATCCGTGAAGTTCACGGTGTAACTGAGAGTTGTGGCGTTAGTCGGGGAAACGGTGACCGGGACAATTGTTGCCGCTGGAGCGGATTTGTCGATGGTAATCGGTGACGCAAGCGCAGAGGCAACCGCTGGTCCAGTGTTACCAAGAGCATCGGTAACTGAAGCAGCCTTTAGACGAGGTTGCAAAGTTCCCTCGGAACAACCGGTTACAAGCAGGTTTACCGCGTTAGACGCAGTTGCAGCAGCCGGTGCGAAAACACAACCAGTTGCAGTTCCGGCATTTTCAAAGTCCGCTGCCACAATGTTCGAGGTTGGTTCGTTAAATGTTGCTACTAGGGTAATCGCCGAAGCGTTAGTGCTAGCAGTTGTAGCAGAAGTTAAGGTAACCGTTGGGCCAGTTTTGTCAACGGTCAGGCCAGCAGCCACCAGGTTCGCGGCTGGAGAAGCAGTGCCAACTAGGTCGTTTACCGAACCCGAAGCCAAAGTTAGAACAACAGTTCCCGAGCTACAGCCAGAAACCGTAACTACAACCGCTGCGCCTGCAGCCGGGTTTGCTGTTGCTGGGGCAAAAACACAACCGGTTGCGGTACCGGCGTTTGTGAAGTCACTCGCAGTAAGCCCAGTAACCGCCTCGTTAAAGGTCAGGTTATAGGTTAGGTCCGCTGCGGCTGTTGGAGAGGTGTTAGGCGAAGCCACCAACGTTGCCGTGGCCGGCGAGCGATCAACGACGATGGTCAAAGGGGTGGTTGCCGATGCAGTTGCGGTCAGCTTGATGGCTGTTGTAGCGGAAACGTTCCCGGCCAGGTCGGAGAAAGTTTTACCTGAAGAATCACTCAACTGCGGAAGCAAGTTGCCTGTGCCGCACCCAGTCACGGTTACAACTGCCGAACGGCCGTCTGCTGAAACCACTGGAGCGAAAACACAGCTCGACGCAACGGGAGCACTGGCTCCATTCGCAAAGTCTGCTGCCACCAGCGAGGCTGGCGCAATTGGTTCACTGAACTTCACGGTAAAGGAAAGTGGAACCGCACCAACTGCGCCATTGATCGGCGTGGTTGGGCTGAATGTTGCGGCAGGGGCAGTTCGATCGATAGCTACAGCGCTGGCACTTGTCTTAGCGTCTGGACCAACACGGAGAGCGGTTGAAACATCGGTTAGTGTTCGAGCCTTGGCAGCCACAATTACGGTTCCCTCGGAACAGCCGGTGACTGTAAGGGTCGCACTGGTTACGGCAGTTTCAGCCGATGCTACCGAAGAAGCCAACTGACAACCAGTGGCGGTTCCGGTTACTTCAAATGCTGAAGCGATTGCACCCTTCACCGATTCAGAGAAGGTGGCTGTATAAGACAAACTCGTGGCGTTGGTGTTGGCAGCTGGGACTGCAGTGAAGCTTACGCGTGGAGTGGTGTTTATCAACGAAGTATCGGCGGAATCAAGAGCCGCAGCCGGTGCCGTATTCCCGGCAGGATCGCTGACGCTTCCAGAAGCCAAACGCAACTTTACGTTTCCTTCGGAACAGTTGGTTGCGGTTACGCTTAGCGACAAGCCATTGCCCGCAAGCGTCGGTGTAAACACACACCCAGTGGCAGCTGGGCTTGCAGCAACGTTACTGAAGTCGGCAGCAGTGATGCTTGATGCCAACATCGGTTCGCTGAAACTGTAGTTCCAGGTCAACGCTCCAAGCGTTTCCACAGTCGCACCAGGAGCAGTGCCCGCGGTTACGGTTGGCGCAACTCGGTCGATTACAAGTTCCGGCAAGGTGTACGCCGCTTCTGGAGAAAGGTTTCCAACAGCATCGGTGAAGCTCTTTGCAGCGAGAACCGGTTTTAGGGTTCCCGAAGTCGAACAGTTGGTAACCGTTACGCTAATGGTGGTTCCGCTCACCCAAGCAATAGCAATCGAACAACCGGTTGCAGTTCCAACGTTTGTGAAGTCAGCTGCTGTGAGCGAGTTTGTCCAAAGCTCGCTCATGGTCATGTTGTAGACGATGGTGCTGTTTTTGGTTGGCGAGGTGACTGCCGTGGTTGAACTGACCACGGAAACCGGGGTGCGGTCCAAGGTTATTGCTGTGGCTGAAACCACAGCAGCTGGAGCTAGATTTCCGGCAGCATCAGTTACAGAGCGCGCCGCCAAGGTTGGGATTACCGTTCCATCCGAACAGAAGGATGCGGTAATCGCTGCCGAGCGACGGTCTGCAGAAAGAGTCGAGGTAAATACACATCCAGTCGCAGTACCAGTGTTGCTGAAGTCGGCAACTGTTAGCTCGGAAATTGGTTCATTGAAAGCAACGGTATATGCAAGAGGAGTCTTGGCATTAGTTGGAGTGGTGGCCACTGCAGCGGTAATGGTTGCCGTTGCCACACTTCTATCAATGGTGAGAGTTGGGCCGGTGATTGCTGCGGCAGGACCGTTGTTGCCGCTCAAGTCTGTAAGGGAATTCTGCTTCAGGCGTGGAATCAGAGTTCCAGTGCTACACGATGAAACCGCCAGAGTGATTGTGCGGCTATCAAGGGTAGGTGTGAAGACACATCCCGTTGCGGTACCTGCGTTTTCAAAATCAGCCGCCGCCAACGAAGCTGGAGCGATGTTTTCGTTGGTTAGGAAGGTGAAGTAGTTGGTTGCCAACGTGGTGCTTGTGTAGCTCGGAACCACAAAGGATCCGCCTGGAGCGTTGTAGTCGGTAGTAACGGCGGTAGAAGTCACGTTCGCTGTTGGGCTAGCGTTACCAGCAAGATCGGTAGCGCTTCCAGATTTCAACGTAACTGCAGCCGATTGACCGGTAGCACAACCCGTCACAGCAACTGTGTATGGAGAAATGGCCGGAGACGTTGGCGAGGTAACCGCGCTCACCGCACAGCCCGCTCCAGTCACGGTGAAATCGCTGGTAGTTAGAGTTTCAGAAGTTAGCGCCTCGTTGGTTACCACCGAATAGTTCAAGGTGGTTGCATTGCTCGGTGTGGCTGGTGACGTGATCGATAGGCTTGCCGCCGTGCGGTCAATGGTTACCAAGTTCGAGAAACTAAGCCAGCTCTCTAGCCCCTGGGTGTCGATTGCGGCTTTGTCTCGTAGCTTGATTGCCAGCGCGCCTTCGGAACAGCCCGTAACTTTCACCGAGTAAGTGGTGCCGGTTCCGACCAGAGCGCTCGGAGCAGTACATCCAGTTGCGGTCGTGCGAGCGGTGTCGAGTTCAAAATCTTCGATGGTCAAGCCGGTGACTTCGCGTGGGAACGTGACATTAAAAGTAACGTCGGCCGCCTTCTCGAAATTGCTGGCCGAGGAAATGTTGGCAAATAGGTTCAGGAAGCTGACCACTACCGAACCGTGCCCAGTTGCTCCAGCAACGTTGTTGGTTACGGTCGAGCCAGTTGGTCCTCCAGAGGTTCCGGTGTAACCACCGGTTCCGTACCATTCAGCCTTCTGACCTTGAGGCCAGTCATAGCCGGCCATCCAACCACCCGTGCCGCCAAGGAGCCCGCCGCCACCGGCACCTGCCCCTGCACCGTCACAGCCTGACATGGAACCACCAGCACCACCTGCGGTCGTTCCAGCAACACCCGAAACACCGTTTCCGGCAGCGCCCCAGCGATACTGGCTAGCACCAGCACCACCACCACCACCGGCGGCAATAATTCGGTCGGTGGATTCGTCGATTTGTACTAGCGATGCGGCACCTCCGCCGCCACCACCACCGGAGCCACCCTCATTACAGGCGTTTCCACCGCGTCCGCCGTTGTAGTTTCCAAAAGTTGAAAGACCACCAGCTCCGCCACCGGTGGCGGCGCCAGACCAACCGGCACCACCCGCGGAACCTGGATAAATCTTCAGAACTGTACCACTTAGGCTAGTGACCAAAGTAGTTGAAACTCGGGATCCCGTTGCGCCAGCACCGCCGCCATTCCAGGCATCACCACCACCAGTTCCTCCGGCACCTCCTGTCACTCTAATGGTCACTTCGGCACCCTGTGGAGGTGTGTAGACGTAGTACTTCCCAGCAACGTATGGAAAAGTCATGGTGCAGGTTGTGGTGTCGCAAACCATTTCTGGGTTAGGTGCGATGTTAGTAGCTGTGTCGGCCTGGGCAACCATCGGGGTGAGGGACAGGCTGGTAACTGCTACGGCAGTTGAAAGTAGAAGGTGCAGAGCAGACTTAAGTCCCCGAAGTTTCACGTATTTTTACCCTTGTTCTAAAGCCGACTACAAAAAGTTCAACCTTGAGAATACAAAATCAACCTGAAGGGTGGTGGTCTGGTATTCGCTCTTACGAATAAAAAATGGTTACTTTACGCGGACAAGGTTGCTATTAAAACAGAGTTCTAGAAAAGCCCCCAAAAGTTCGTTTTGGGGGCTTTTCCGGGTAAAGCTTTTTAGGCCAAACGAGCCTTTAGGTTGCTAGCAATCGAAGACATGAAGTCGTCGGTGCGTTGGAATGCCTGGCTCTTGCCAACTAGTGCTGCAAGGTCCTTGGTCATGTCGCCAGCCTCAACGGTCTTCACGATGACGTCCTCAAGAGTTTCCGCAAACTTGCGAACCTCGGGAGTGCCATCAATCTCGGCGCGGGCAATTAGTGCACGAGTCCAAGCGAAGATCGAAGCGATCGGATTGGTCGAGGTTGACTTGCCAGCCTGGTACTCGCGGTAGTGACGGGTCACGGTTCCGTGAGCTGCTTCTGCCAAAGTGGTCTTGCCATCTGGGGTGGTTAGCACCGAGGTCATTAGACCTAGTGAGCCGAACCCTTGAGCAACGGTGTCCGACTGAACGTCGCCGTCGTAGTTCTTACAGGCCCAAACGTAGCCACCCTCCCACTTGAGAGCTGCAGCTACCATGTCGTCGATTAGACGGTGTTCATAGGTGATTCCGGCAGCCTTGAAGCGGTCGGCGTATTCGGCGTCGAAGACTTCCTGGAAAGCGTCTTTGAAAGCGCCGTCGTAGGCCTTCAAGATGGTGTTCTTGGTTGAAAGGTAAACCGGGTAGTTGCGGCTTAGACCGTAGTTGAAGCTCGCACGAGCGAAGTCGCGAATCGAATCCATGTAGTTGTACATACCCATGGCAACGCCACCGTGCTCTGGATAGTCAGCGATGGTCTGGGTAACAGCCTCGCCGCCGTCGGCTGGAGTCCAGGTGATGGTTACGCGGCCGGCACCTGGAACCTTGAAGTCGGTTGCCTTGTACTGGTCGCCGTGAGCGTGACGACCGATGATGATTGGCTTGGTCCAGCCAGGCACCAAACGAGGAACGTTTGAGATGATGATTGGCTCGCGGAACACAACGCCGTCGAGGATGTTACGGATGGTGCCGTTTGGGCTCTTCCACATCTTCTTTAGCTTGAACTCTTCAACGCGCGCTTCGTCCGGGGTGATGGTGGCGCACTTCACACCAACGCCATGCTTCTTGATTGCGTGAGCCGCGTCGATTGTCACCTGGTCGTCGGTGGCGTCGCGGTTCTCAATTGAAAGATCGTAGTACTCGAGGTCTACATCTAGAAAAGGCAGAATCAGGTGATCCTTGATGTTCTGCCAAATAATTCGGGTCATTTCGTCGCCGTCTAGTTCGACGACTTTGCCTACAACTTTGATTTTTGTCATGGTTCCTAGCCTAATTGTTTAGTGAAAAAAGTGGCGTTCGCCGGTGAAGTACATCGTGACTCCAGCTGCCTTAGCCGCATCGATTACCTCTTGGTCGCGCATCGAACCACCCGGTTGCACGATGGCTCGCACCCCCGCTTCGATTAGTAGTTCAACTCCGTCCTTGAACGGGAAGAAGGCGTCTGAAGCCGCGACGGAATCTTTGGCGCGGTGGTCGGCTCGGTCAATCGCCAAACGGCAACTGTCGACGCGGTTGACCTGACCCATACCCACACCAACTGAGGCGCCGTCTTTGGCAAGCAGAATTCCGTTTGACTTCACGGCTCGGCAGGCACGCCAAGCGAACGCAAGGTCTTGCAACGTTGCCGGATCCGCTTTTGGTCCAGCAACTAGTTTCCAGTTGGAAATGTTGAGGGAGTCGAAGACGTCTGGGTTTTGAACCAGCAACCCGCCAGAAATCTGTTTGATTTCGAACTGTTCGCGGGAGTAGTTGGCAGGCAGTTCCAGAACGCGCAGGTTGGTCTTAGCCAGCAAAAGTTGCAGGGCGGCGAGCTCGTAGCCAGGGGCAACAATGACTTCGGTGAAGATGCCGTTGAGCTGTTCAGCCATGGCCAAGGTGACAGGGCGGTTGGCAGCTACCACGCCACCGAATGCCGACATTGGGTCGCAGAGGTGAGCCTTGGCGTGAGCCTCGGCGATTGGGTCTTCGGCATCACTGGAAGCGATCGCGATTCCGCAAGGATTGGCGTGCTTGATGATGGCAACCGCTGGCTCGGTGTGGTCGTAGGCCGAGCGTACCGCCGCGTCGGCGTCAACGAAGTTGTTGTAGCTCATCTCCTTGCCGCCGAGCTGTTTCGCCTGAGCGATTCCGGAAACCGAACCTTCGCCCTTTGACTTGTAGAGGGCCGCAGCCTGATGAGCGTTTTCGCCGTAGCGAAGGATATTGACTAGTTCCGCTTCGACAACTAGGTTCTGAACGAAGCCAGGGTTCTTGTGCTCGTTGCTGTCGCTCTGACCTGCTTCGCTCATCCACGCGGTGGACAGTTCGGAACCGAACCAGTCTGCAACAGCGGAGTCGTAGCGGGCGGTGTGAGCAAAGGCCACGGAAGCTAGGGAACGTCTCTGCAATAAGGTGGTTCCACCTGCCTCCAGGGCCTCGATGATTTCTCCGTATTTCGTTGGGTCAACGACAATGGCAACGTTGGCGTGGTTCTTTGCCGAGGCGCGAACCATGGCTGGGCCACCAATGTCGATCTGATCGACCACGTCTTCACCTTTGGCACCTGATGCCACGGTCTGAATGAACGGGTATAGGTTCACAACGACAAGTTCGAAGGCTTCGATTCCAAGTTCACCAAGCTGCTGCTCGTGTGCTTGCAAACGCATATCGGCAAGCAATCCGCCGTGAATCTTTGGGTGCAGGGTCTTCACGCGACCATCGAGCGATTCCGGGAAACCGGTAACTTCGGAAACCTCGGTTACCTCAAACCCGGCGGCAGCAATTGCTTTTGCCGTGGAGCCGGTGGAGACCATGGCAACGCCAGCTGCGGACAGTGCGGCGGCGAGC
>JBIKJD010000028.1:0-11038 GCA_044361205.1 Rhodoluna sp. | reverse complement strand
CGCGTGGGGTATCGGGGAAATCCCCGCCGCTGTGCTTACGATTATCGTTTCCATTCAATGGTTCCGCTCGGATGTTCGTGAAGCTAGAAGACTCGACCGCGCGTCAGACCGAACTGGTAATAAAGACGTAGAGGATTACAACGCAATGCTGGCAAAGCTTGCAAAACGCGACGGGGAACAACGATGAGTTTCGACATTTCACTTTCCAGTGAACAGCTGGCACTGTTTGACTACATTGAGCAGGAGCACGACCACATCTTTGTGACCGGCCGCGCCGGAACCGGTAAATCAACCCTGCTCAACTACTTCGTTCAGAACACCAAGAAGAACGTTGCCGTCGTCGCTCCAACCGGTGTTGCCGCTTACAACGTTGGCGGTCAGACGATTCACTCGTTCTTCGGGTTCCCTCTTGGCGTGCTCGGTAACCAGCCGCTAAGCAAGCACCTCTATGGCCGCGTTCGCGACGCATTACGCTCACTCGACATCCTGGTGATCGATGAAGTTTCGATGGTCAACGCCGACCTCATGGATGCCATGGACACCATGCTTCGAGCAGCCAGGGGTAAGACCAAGGGCCCTTTCGGCGGGGTGCAGGTGGTCATGTTCGGCGACCCTTACCAATTGCCGCCTGTTCCACTTCGCCCAACCGACGAAGGCTACGAGTTTTTTCGTGAAAACTACCGTTCGCTGTGGTTCTTCGACGCCAAGGTCTGGGCAGAATCTAAGCTTCACCGTTACGAACTTCACGAAAACTTCCGCCAGCACGACGACACTTTCATTTCGATCTTGAATGCAATTCGCGATGGCAGTGTTTCGCAGGAAATGCTCGACGTGTTGAACAACGCCGGCAACCGTTTCCCTGAAAACGAGGACGCTATTCGCCTCTCCGGAATCAACCGCAAAGTCGACTCCCACAACGCCAAGCGCCTGGCCAACACCCCCGGTGAAACCAAGTTTTTCGAGGCCAACATTTCGATTGGCGAACTAAAGGCGTTCGGCGCTAACCCACCTGCTGATGTGAACCTAGAGCTCAAGGTTGGCGCTCAGGTCATGTTCATTAAGAACGACGACCAAAACAACGCCACCAACGGAACCAGCACCCGTCGTTGGGTGAACGGAACTATCGGTCACGTGACCAAGATCAATTCCCACAACCACGTCACCGTTGAGGTTGACGGCGAAGAGATCGAAGTTCAACAGTCAACCTGGGAAAAGATTCGCTACCAACTCGACGAACAATACGACGACAACCTTGGCCGCTTCAAAGAGGTTCTAGTCCCTGAAACCCTCGCCGAGTTTCGCCAGCTGCCCTTACGGTTAGCGTGGTCGGTCACCGTTCACAAGTCTCAGGGAATGACCTATGACGAAGTCGTGATCGAACTTGGGGGAGGCGCTTTCTCAGCTGGTCAAACCTACGTTGCACTCAGCCGAGTCAGAACTCTTGAAGGGCTTTACCTAACCGCGCCGATTACCCTGCGCGACGTCATGGTGGATCCCGATGTTCAGAGGTTCATGGCTGAGGCCCCGAGCCCTAACTACGGCGGACTTTTCTAAAGGATTTGGGAGGTAACCTAGTCTCATGCTTATGTCAGACCGCGATATCCGCGCATCCATCGAGGCAGGCCAGATTGGTTTAGAGCCGCTCGAAATGAGTTTGCTCCAACCATCTAGCTTCGATGTTCGACTCGATCGTTTCTTCAGACTTTTCGACAACCACAAGTATGCCTATATCGACCCTGCAGAAGACCAGAGTGACCTCACCCAACTGATCGAGGTTGACGCCAACGAGGCATTTATTCTTCACCCAGGCGAGTTCGTGCTCGGTTCAACCTACGAGTTCGTAACCCTGCCAGACAACATCGCAGCGCGCCTCGAAGGAAAATCTTCCCTAGGACGCCTCGGGCTTCTCACCCACTCCACCGCTGGCTTTGTTGACCCCGGCTTCAAAGGACACGTCACGCTTGAGTTAGCAAACGTATCTAACTTGCCGATCAAACTGTGGCCAGGAATGAAGGTTGGCCAACTCTGTTTCTTCCAGCTTTCTAGCCCGAGTGAAACCCCTTACGGCAGCGAGAAATACAACAACCGCTACCAGGGCCAGCGCGGTCCGACAGCCTCACGTTCTTTCCAAAATTTCTACAGAACAGATGTAGGAAACGCACCACTAGAACAATAAGTAAGGCAACACAATCAATGAAAAAGTTAATAGCAATTTTCGCCGTCCTGATTTCGGCTCTTTCTTTCTCGGGATGCACCCCAACTGAACCAAACCCAGCAGTAAACAGCGTAAGAATCGAAGACGCATGGGTTCGCTCATCCGAGTACTCAGCTGAAGCCGGTGGAATGACCGGAATCTTCGGGAAGTTCACCAACAACGGAACCACCGACGTAACCCTCGTTGGCGGCGAAACCGAGATCGCAAAGATGGTCCAGGTTCACGAAGTTGTCGACGGCATGATGCAGGAGAAAAAGGGCGGCATCGTAATCAAGCCAGGCGAGACCGTAACTCTTGAGCCAGGTGGCCTACACATCATGATCATGAACATCACCAAGCCAATTGTTGCTGGTGACAGGATGAGCATCACCATCAAGTTCGATGGCGCAGACGCTCAGACCCTTGAGCTAGTTGCCAAGGACAGTGCCGGTGGAGACGAAGAGTACACAGAGTAATTGATCTCAAGACGCACCCTTCTAACAGCATCCACCGCAGCTGCAGCCGCCACGGTGGGTGCTGTTACTGCGTCTAACCTCCAAGCCAACGCCGACTCACTGCAAGGGGAAACCGCGGTTGGTCTTAGGAAAGTAAATCCAAACGGAGAACACCAGGCGGGCATCGAACTAGAGCTTCAAGCCTTCTCGCGGTTCATCGCATTCGATGTTCCAAATAAAACTGGCAAGCAAGACCTCGCCAAGTGGGCTGAACTGATCACCGACGACATCCAAAGACTCACCAACGGCCGACCCGTGCTAGCCGACCCCACCGAACAGTTCGCCGGAAAGCCTGCCAGGCTAACCATCACCGTTGGCTTCGGACCAGCGCTATTCACCAGACTTGGCATTGAGACCCCAACCGGTTTCGCCCCACTTCCGGAATTCAAAGTGGACCGACTAAAGCCAGAATTTTCAGACGGCGACATCCTTTTTCATGTCAGCGCCGATGATCCGATCACACTCTTTCACGCCAGCCGCGCATTAATTCGAGACACCGAGTCTTTCGGCAACCTTCGGTGGGTGCAGGAAGGCTTCGCCAATGCGGCCGGAGTTTCCAGACCTGGCACAACCCAACGAAACCTAATGGGTCAGGTGGATGGCACCGACAACCCAGAATTCGGAACCGAATTTTTCAACGACCTCGTTTGGATCAAAGAAGGCCCAGCCTGGGCAATCGGCGGAACCCAACTTGTCCTTCGCCGCATCCAGATGAACCTGGACACCTGGGACCGTCTCTCAACCGACCAAAAAGAGGGCGTAATCGGTCGCAAACTTTCCAACGGAGCTCCGCTCGGCGGAAACGAAGAACGCGAGATGCCAAACTTCGACGCCGTGGATGAAAACGGAATAAAGGTAATCCCACCGTTCGCCCACATCCGCAAGGCCGCTGGAAAAGCCGGCCAACAATTTTTCCGCCGGCCATTCAACTACGAAGTGCCAGGCGTTGAAGCAGGATTACTTTGGACCGCCTACTGCGCAGATCTCACCAAGCAATACGTTCCGGTTCAGCAAGCCTTGGATGAAGGCGACCTTCTAAACCTATGGACGACTCCGGTCGGTTCCTCAGTGTGGATTATCCCACGTGGCTTCGCCGAGGGTGAAACCCTCGCAAGCCAACTTTTTGCCTAAGGCTTAGTCGAGCACCTTTGGAGTTGGGTGAACGCGGAACAGTAGTGCGGTTCCAGCGATCAGAATGATGACGATTCCCCAGATTCCGTAGATTGTGTTGTTTCCTGGACCTAGGAGTAGGGTCGCAGTGGCAATCGACAAGGCCCACATCGTTCCCGAAAGGAAGCTGATAGCGCGACCGGTGGTTTGGTAGAGACCGAACACTTCACCTTCACGTCCGTGCGGTGTGAAACGGGAGACGAAGGTTCGGCTGGATGCCTGAGCAGGACCTACAAAAAGCGTTAGCAACAGGCCGAAAATCCAGTAGGTGATTTGCCCTAGGTCGCGAAGGACGAAGAGCGCAATCGCACCCGCGATGAGGCCGATTAGCGAACCGAGAATCACTGCTCGGGATCCGAAGATGTCATCTAGTCGTCCACCAATCGCGGCACCGATTGCCGCCACGATGTTCGCCCCAATTCCGTAGAAGATTATGGACGTCGTGTCGAACCCGAAGGCCAAGGTTCCCAGCACTGCACCAAAGGTGAATACCCCCGATAGGCCGTCGCGGTAGACCGCACTGGAAATAAGAAACTTGAAAGTCTCCGGAGCTTGCTGGCGAAGGGTTTTGAGCTGCTGGAAAACTCCTCGATAAGAGGCAAGGATGGTTTCTTTCTTGGCTCCAGCCTTCTTGGCAATTTCGGGAACCCAAATCAAAAGTGGAATTGTGAACACCAAAATCCAAGCCGATGCGAAGAGGAAGATGGTGCGAATGTGAATCGCGTTTTCCTTTCCGATGCCAAATAGTGGATTGTCTGGAAGCACGAATCCAACTAGGGCAACCAAGAGGAGGATGATGCCGCCGATGTAGCCAAGACCCCAGGCGTAACCCGAAATGCGACCTATATTCTTTTCGGTTGTGACGCCCTTGAGCATTGCGTAGTAGTTGATGAATGCCGACTCTTGAATCACGGAGCCAATTCCATAGAGCACCAGACCGAATAGGAAGTACTCGGGCTTTGGCTCAACAAAGAATGCTGAAGCGGTGATGGCGATCAGGATTCCGGTGTTCACCAGTAGCCAGAATTTGCGGCGACCGTTTTGGTCGGAACGCCTGCCCAACACTGGAGCGATTAGCGCCAGGACAATTCCGGCTATCGCGGTTGCCCAGCCGAGCATCATGTCGGCGTTGGCAATTCCTGAAGCTACTGTTCCAGTTAAATAGACCGGGAAGATGAAGGTCTGCATCAGGGTTGGATAAGGCTGTTCGGCCCAATCCCACAGAGCCCAAGAGAATGTGACTCGCTTCGAACGTTTCGGTGCAATGCCGTTTGTCATGGCTAAAGCCTATGACTCTTCCTGCCGCGTACAAACAAACTTTTTGTCTGTTTTTGCTAACGATTAAAACTTGAGTCATTCACACTCAACTCTCAGGTTAATTTGCTTGACAACGTCGTTGGGCTTTGCGAAACTTGAGTCAACAGCGCTCAACTTTGAGTGCGTTGAATAACAACTCGTAGCAATACGACAAAACAAGGAGAAACACATATGGCACGTGCAGTAGGCATCGACCTCGGCACCACCAACAGCGCGGTTAGCGTGCTGGAAGGTGGAGAGCCCACCGTAATCGCTAACGCAGAAGGCTTTCGCACCACCCCTTCGGTGGTTGCATTCACTAAAGACGGCGAAGTTCTCGTCGGTGAAACCGCTAAGCGTCAGGCAGTAACCAACGTAGATCGCACCATCGCATCGGTGAAGCGTCACATGGGCACCGACTGGACCTTTAAAGTCGACGACAAGAAGTACACCCCGCAAGAAATCTCAGCCCGAATCCTGGCCAAGCTAAAGCGCGACGCCGAGACCTACCTAGGCGAGCCTGTAACCGACGCGGTCATCACCGTTCCGGCCTACTTCAACGACGCTGAGCGTCAGGCTACCAAGGACGCCGGAGAGATCGCAGGGCTAAACGTTCTACGAATCATCAACGAGCCAACCGCAGCAGCTTTGGCCTACGGCCTAGACAAGGGTAAAGAAGACGAGCTCATCCTGGTCTTCGACCTCGGTGGCGGAACCTTCGACGTCTCGCTACTAGAAGTTGGCAAGGACGACGAATTCTCAACCATCCAGGTTCGCGCAACCTCGGGCGACAACCGCCTCGGCGGCGACGACTGGGACCAGCGTGTAGTTGACCACCTAGTCAAGAAGTTCAAGGAAACCACTGGCGTAGACGTCTCGGGCGACAAGATTGCCCTGCAGCGTCTAAAGGAAGCAGCCGAACAGGCGAAGAAGGAACTTTCGCAGTCGATGACCGCGAACATCCAGCTTCCATACCTATCGCTAACCGAAAACGGACCTGCGAACCTAGATGAAACCCTAACCCGCGCTCAGTTTGAGCAGATGACCGAAGACCTCTTGGCTCGCACTAAGAAGCCATTCACCGACGTCATCAAGGAAGCCGGCGTAAAGGTTGCCGACATCGCGCACGTCGTCCTAGTTGGTGGATCGACCCGTATGCCAGCCGTGACCGAATTGGTCAAGGAACTAACCGGTGGTCGCGAGCCAAACAAGGGTGTAAACCCAGACGAGGTAGTCGCAGTGGGCGCAAGCTTGCAGGCCGGTGTTCTAAAGGGTGAGCGTAAAGACGTTCTACTTATCGACGTGACTCCGCTAAGCCTTGGCATTGAAACCAAGGGTGGCATCATGACGAAGTTGATCGAGCGAAACACCGCAATTCCAACCAAGCGTTCGGAAACCTTCACCACCGCCGAAGACTCACAGCCATCGGTAACCATCAACGTGTTCCAGGGCGAGCGCGAGTTCACCCGCGATAACAAGTCGCTCGGAAACTTCGATCTAACCGGAATCGCACCAGCACCACGCGGAGTTCCACAGATCGAAGTAACTTTCGACATCGATGCCAACGGTATCGTGCACGTGTCTGCCAAAGACAAGGGCACCGGTAAAGAGCAGTCGGTCACCATCACCGGTGGCGGAAGCTTGCCGAAGGAAGACATCGAGCGCATGGTCAAGGAAGCGGAAGAACACGCAGCCGAAGACAAGCAGCGTCGCGAAGAGCAAGAAACCCGTAACGCGGCCGAAAACTTCGCCTACCAAACCGAGAAGCTAATCAAGGACAACGACGAGAAGCTACCGGAAGACGTGAAGACCGAAGTTCAGGCCGACATCGATGAACTGAAGACCGCGCTCGCGGGAGACGACATCGAAGCCATCAAGGCAGCCCAGGAGAAGGCAAACACTTCTTCGATGAAGCTAGGCGAGGCGCTAACCGCTGCTGCAGCCGCTGCCGAAGAGGCTCCAGCCGGCGAGACCGCATCAGACGAAGACGTAGTCGACGCTGAAGTGGTTGAAGACGAGGACGACAAGAAGTAATGACCGAAGAAAACCAGAACGAAGGCGAAAAGCAGCCTGAAGAGCAGATCGAGGAGGCCGCCTCGAATGAGGCGGTCGATCCGATCGATGCTGAGCTGGCCGACCTAGTCGACGAAACTGGACCGATCAGCAAGGAGGCCGAACTACTTAACGACCTCCAGCGTCTGCAGGCTGAATTCGTAAACTACAAGGCTCGCGTGGAACGCGATCGCGACCAGGCTAGAAACCTCGCCATCGCCGAAGCGTTCCGTGCCCTCTTGCCAGCACTCGACGATCTAACTCGCGCCGAGGCTCACGGCGACCTAGAGGGTTCTCCGTTCGCAGCGGTGGTCACCAAGATTCGTAATGCCGGAGACAAGTTCGGTTTGAAGGCATTCGGCGAAAAGGGAGAGAAGTTCGACCCGGAGCTACATAACGCTCTGGTTCAGACCCCTTCACCAGACGTTACCGAAACCATCATCGCCGACGTGGTTGAGCCTGGCTACAAGCTCGGTGATCGCTTATTGCGCCCAGCAATGGTCGCGGTCAATATTCCGGAATAGAGGTGAATCATGGCTAGTCAAGACTGGTTTGAAAAAGACTTTTACAAAATCCTCGGTGTGACCAAGGACGTCTCTGATGCGGAGCTGAAAAAGGTTTACCGCAAGCTAGCACGTGAGTTCCACCCGGATTCCAACCCTGGAAACGCTGCAGCCGAGGCCAGATTCAAAGAAATCTCCGAGGCCTACAGCGTTCTCAGCGACAAAGACCAAAGAGCCGAATACGACCAAATGCGTGCAATGGGTTCCGGTCCACGTTTCACCGGTGGCCAGGGCTTCCCTGGCGGTCAAGGTTTCCCAGGTGGTGCAGCCGGTTTCGAAGACGTCTTTTCTAATCTGTTTGGCGGAGGCGGTTTCGGAGGCTTCGGCGGCCCGCAGCGCGGGCAAGACATGAGCCACCGAGCAACCATCGACTTCATCGACTCAATCAAGGGAACCACCCTGAAACTCAACTTCGACCGCGGCGGCGCCGTGCAGGTGAAAATTCCTGCCGGAATCCAAGACGGCCAGAAGGTAAAGGTTCGTGGCAAGGGTTCACCCTCGCCAAACGGTGGCGAGGCTGGAGACCTGATCGTCTCGGTTCACGTGAAGCCTCATCCCGTCTTCGTTCGCGATGGCAACAACCTTCGCGTATCGGTGCCGGTCACCTTCGTGGAAGCTTCACTGGGTGCAACCATCTCGGTGCCAACTCTCGGCGGAGAGCCAGTGAAACTCAAAGTTGCACCGGGCACTCCGAACGGTCGTGTGCTTCGCGTCAAGGGAAAGGGCGTTGAATCGTCCAAGGGTGCCGGAGATCTCCTGGCAACCGTAGAGATTGCCGTGCCTTCACACCTTTCCGAAAAGGCGAAGAAAAAGCTAGAAGAGTTCAACGATTTAGTTCCCCAGGAAGACCCGAGAGAAGACCTGCTCCTTCGAGCCGGCCTTCTATAGGAGGTAGCAAGTGGAAGAGTTCGACGAAAACACACCGATGTTCGCCATCGCCGTGGCGGCCGAGCTTTCTTACATGCACCCGCAAACCCTGCGTCAATACGACCGCATGGGATTGGTGATTCCGGTTCGAACCGGTGGCCAGTCTCGTCGTTACACGATGCGCAACATAGCTCAGCTCCGAGAAATTGCTCGTTTGTCCAACGAAGGCGTAAGCCTCGAGGGCATCCGACGAATCTTGGAGTTAGAAAACCAGAACAACGAACTGCTCAAGCGAGTTCGCGATCTGGAAACCGCATTAGCCAACGAGTTAATGAACCGCCCTGGCGCCAGAGTGTTTGCCGCGGGAGAAACGGGAATCGAAAGCCTCGCCAGAGGCCAACGCCCCGCCCGCAACACACAAGTGGTGCTTTGGCGGGCGAAGTAACCCTTCGCGAAAGGAGTAACAAATGAACCAACAGCAAGAAGAACAGAAATCCGCTTTAGAGCGTTTCGGCATCGACCTAACCGAGGTCGCCAAGTCTGGAAAGCTAGACCCGGTGATCGGCCGCGATTCGGAAATCCGCCGAGTCTCTCAGGTGCTCAGCCGTCGAACCAAAAACAACCCGGTGCTAATCGGTGAACCTGGCGTTGGAAAGACCGCCGTGGTTGAGGGCCTGGCCCAGAGAATCGTTGCCGGCGATGTGCCGGAGAGCCTGAAAAACAAACGCCTCATTTCCCTAGATCTCGCCGCAATGTTAGCTGGCGCCAAGTATCAGGGTGAATTTGAAGAGCGCCTGAAGGCCGTGCTTGCCGAAATCAACGCTGCCGAAGGTCAAATCATCACATTCATCGACGAGCTTCACACACTGGTCGGTGTTGGTGGCGGAAACAGCGCCATGGACGCCTCAAACATGCTGAAGCCAATGTTGGCCAGAGGCGAACTGCGACTAATCGGTGCTACCACCCTGGACGAATACCGTGAGCGAATCGAAAAGGATCCCGCTCTAGAGCGTCGATTCCAGCAGGTTTACGTTGGCGAACCGTCGGTGGTCGACACCATCGCCATCCTTCGTGGGCTCAAGGAGAGGTACGAAGCACACCACAAGGTAGCCATAGCCGACAGCGCTCTGGTTGCTGCGGCAACTCTTTCCAACCGCTACATCACCGGCCGCCAACTTCCAGACAAGGCGATTGACCTCATCGATGAAGCGGCCAGCCGTCTTCGCATGGAAATCGACTCGGCACCTATCGAGATTGACGAACTGAAACGAAACGTGGATCGTCTGAAACTTGAAGAGCTCGCGCTCCAGAAAGAAAAAGACAGCGCCAGCAAGGAACGTCTCAGCAAATTGCGTGAAGATCTAAAGAAGCGCGACCACGAATTACAAGAACTCTCAAAACGCTGGGAAGCCGAACGAGCCGAACTCAACCGCGTTGGTGAAGCAAAAACGAAACTCGATGCCTTAAGAATCGATGCCGACCGCGCTCAACGAGAAGGAAATCTAGAACGCGCTTCAAGACTTCTTTATGGTGAAATCCCAGCTCTCGAAAAAGAACTCGAGCGTCTTGAAAACACCGAAAACCAAAACGTTGATCGCATGGTCAATGACCAGGTCGGCGAGAACGAAATTGCCGCAGTGGTCTCTGCCTGGACCGGTATTCCAACCGGACGCCTGCAAGCCGGTGAAAGCCAGAAGCTCCTAAACCTAGAAGCAGAACTCGGAAAACGCCTGATCGGTCAAAAGCTGGCGGTGAAATCTGTCGCCGACGCGGTTCGTCGCACCAAAGCAGGTATCTCCGACCCAGACCGGCCAACTGGCTCGTTCCTGTTCTTAGGCCCAACTGGTGTTGGTAAAACCGAGCTCGCCAAATCTTTGGCCGAATTCCTGTTCGACGATGAAAAGGCGATGGTTCGCATCGACATGAGCGAATACGGCGAAAAGCACTCCGTTTCCCGATTGCTCGGAGCACCTCCCGGCTACATCGGCTACGAAGAAGGTGGCCAGCTCACCGAAGCAGTTCGTCGTCGCCCTTATTCGGTCGTTCTCCTCGACGAAGTTGAGAAAGCGCACCCAGAAGTCTTCGATGTGCTGCTTCAAGTTCTGGACGACGGGCGCCTAACCGATGGCCAGGGTCGCACGGTCGACTTTAGAAACGTCATCCTCATTCTCACCAGCAACCTAGGCTCGCAGTTCCTGATTGACCCCGAGCTCACCGAAGAGCAAAAGCGCTCGGGCGTTCTCGAAATCGTGCGAAGTCACTTCAAACCGGAGTTCCTGAACCGCCTCGACGACATCGTGGTGTTCAGCGCACTCTCTAGAGAAGAACTCGGTGCAATAGTCGAAATCAACATCGATCGTCTGCTGAAGCGTTTGGAGAGC
>JBIKJD010000027.1:0-11086 GCA_044361205.1 Rhodoluna sp. | reverse complement strand
AACACTTTGGTGACTTCAATTTTGGTGCTTATGGCTTTTCCTCCGCTTGCTGCCGCACTATTTGCCCTAGGTGCTGATCGACGGTTTGGATCCCACATTTTCGATCCTGAAAACGGCGGGGCAATGCTTTGGCAGCACTTGTTCTGGTTCTTTGGTCACCCAGAGGTTTACATCATCGCACTACCGTTCTTCGGAATTGTTTCTGAGATTTTCCCAGTGTTCAGCCGTAAGCCAATCTTTGGATACAAGACCCTTATCTACGCGACCATTGCAATTGCAGCGTTGTCGATGACCGTATGGGCTCACCACATGTATGTAACCGGACAGGTTCTTCTTCCGTTCTTCGCATTCACAACAATGCTTATTGCCGTTCCTACAGGAGTGAAAGTGTTCAACTGGATCGGAACGATGTGGAAGGGGTCGGTAAGCTTCGAAACCCCGATGCTCTGGTCTCTAGGCTTCTTAACTACCTTCATTTTCGGAGGCCTTACGGGAGTCATTCTTTCTAGCCCAGTCCTCGACTTCTCGCTGAGTGACAGTTATTTCGTGGTTGCTCATTTCCACTACGTTGTTTTTGGAACAGTGGTATTCGCCATGTTTGCAGGTATTTTCTTCTGGTATCCCAAGATGACTGGCAAGATGCTCAACGAAAAACTTGGAAAGATTCAGTTCTGGATGCTGTTCTTTGGTTTCCACGGAACTTTCCTAGTTCAGCACTGGTTGGGTGTTCAAGGAATGCCTCGTCGCTACGCCACCTACCTTCCGGAGGATAACTTCACATTCCTGAACCAGGTATCTACTGCTGGATCACTACTTCTTGCACTGTCCTTCCTTCCATTCCTTTGGAACGTTTACATCACTCACCGAAAGGGAGTGAAGGTTACCGTGAACGACCCATGGGGTTATGGACGATCCTTAGAATGGGCAACGGCTTCGCCGTTCCCACGTCACAACTTCACTTCAATTCCAGTGATTCGCTCGGAATCGCCAGCTTTCGACTTGAATCACCCAGAAGTTAACGAAACGACTCAGGCTAAGGCAGCCGGAAAGAAGGGTCTGTAAATGCGCACTAATGCTTGGCTGTTCGGATTGGGAGCAATTTTTTATGCAGGTGCGGCTGTCGCTTACGCTATCTTTGGCCTCTGGGAGCCTTATCAGGGCTTAAGCTCAGGAGGTCCGTCGATCGGTGGACTAAAGATTGAAATTGTAGGAACGGCCGCCCTGTTAATGCTTTCTATGATGGCAGCGTTTATCTCCTTTTACCTAGCCAAGACCCACAAATCGCAGGGCCCGCTTCCAGAGGACAACAACAACGCTAAGATCTCTGATGGAGAATCTGAAATTGGATTCTTTAACGCCTTTAGCTGGTGGCCACTGTTTCTTGGCTTGTTTGCTTCTATTGTGTTTGCGTCACTGGCTGTGGGGTGGTGGCTGTTTTTCATTGGGATGCCGCTCGGCCTAATTGCTTTGGTCGGCTTCGTCTTCGAGAACTCTCGCGGACAGTACTCTCACTAACTTTCAACCAAAAAAGAATGGCCTCGACTTAGAGTCGAGGCCATTCTCTTTTCTAAGGGTTTTAGTCAGCGCTTCTGAACGCAATAACAGCGTTGTGACCACCAAAGCCAAAACTGTTGCTGATGGCAAGGATCGGCCCTTCAGGAAGCTTTCTAGGGCTGGTAACAACGTCCAGAGGAATCTCTGGATCCTGGTTATCTAAGTTAATCGTAGGGGGAGCGGTGCGCTCTTTTAGCGCCAGCACGGTAAATACCGCCTCGATTGCTCCGGCCCCGCCAAGAAGGTGTCCTGTTGAAGCCTTGGTTGCCGAAACAGCAATGCTTGAAAGGTGATCTCCGAAGACACGCTTTAGCGCTGTATATTCGGCGATGTCACCAACCGGCGTGCTGGTGGCATGGGCATTGATGTGCACGACGTCCTCAGGCATTGCTCCAGCCTGCTCAAGCGCCGCTAGCACTGCACGTGCCGCACCCGAACCCTCTGGATCTGGAGCGGTGATGTGATATGCGTCAGAGGTTACTGAACCACCAACAAGGTAGGCATAAATCTTGGCCCCACGAGCCTTAGCGTGATCCTCGGTTTCGAGGACCAGGGCTCCTCCGCCTTCGCCCATGACGAAACCGTCACGGTTCACGTCGTAGGGGCGGGAGGCTCGAGCTGGATCGTCGTTCTTGCGCGAAGTGGCGTGCATTGCCGCGAAGGCGGCAATCGGTAGCGGGTGAATAGCGGCCTCGCAACCGCCTGCAACGACGATGTCAACCTCGCCAGATTTCAAGCGAGTAATCGCATTTGCTATAGCCTCTGTGCTAGAGGCGCAGGCTGAAACGGCGGTACGAACCCCACCACGGGCTGCCAAATCCATGCCGATTGCGGCAGCTGGGCCGTTTGGCATAAGCATTGGCACGGTCATCGGGAGGACTCGTCTTGCTCCACGCTCTTTTAGCGTGTCAAACGCATCGAGCAAAGTCCATACTCCACCAATTCCGGTGGAGAATTCAACGGCTAGACGCTCGGGAACGACATCTGGCGACCCGGCGTCGGCCCAAGCTTCGCGAGCAGCAATAAGTGCAAATTGACTGGAAGGATCCAGACGCTTGCACTCTTGCGGTGTGAGCACCTCGCTGGCCAGGACTTTAGCCTGACCAGCAAAGGTTACAGGAATCTCGTACTGGGCAACCCATGGTTGTTCGAGAGTCGAGATGCCCGACTTTCCAGCAAGCAGTGCTTCCCAAGTGGAAGGTACGTCTCCACCCAGTGGGGTAGTGGCACCTAAT
Organism: Rhodoluna sp.; assembly: GCA_044361205.1. Classification (GTDB taxonomy): domain Bacteria; phylum Actinomycetota; class Actinomycetes; order Actinomycetales; family Microbacteriaceae; genus Rhodoluna. Next base: position 8,297 of record JBIKJD010000027.1, on the reverse strand, counting down.
CCAGTTACTACGATCTTCACGTGAAGCTCACCTAGGCCTAGGAATTAGCCCTGGTTGTCCGCGATGTAGTTAACAGCGTCGGCAACGGTTACGAGGTTCTTTACCTCTTCGTCTGGAATCTTTACGCCGAACTTGTCTTCTGCGTTGACAACGATGGTCATCATCGAGATTGAGTCGATGTCTAGGTCTTCGCTGAAGCTCTTGTCCATCTTTACTGCATCGGCTGCTAAACCGGTTTCTTCGTTAACTAGCTCTGCTAGACCCGCAAGAACTTCGTCTTTTGACATTGCCATGATTTCTCCTTTGTTGTTTTTGTTCCGTTGTAATTTTAGGGTAGGACGACGACTTGTGCTCCGAAGGCAAGACCAGCGCCGAAACCAATCTCTAGAGCCAGCCCGCCCGATTTGACGGCCCCCGATTTGAGAAGTTCATGCATTGCAAGCGGAATGCTCGCTGCCGAGGTGTTACCCGTGTTGATAATGTCCTTGGCAACAACAACGGACTCAGGAAGTTGAAGCTGCTTCGCCAGTTCGTCGATGATTCGAATGTTGGCCTGGTGGGTTACCAGAGCGGATAGGTCCTCTGCCTTGATGCCAGCGGCGTCGAGGGCCTCTTTCGCAACTTTTGCCATTTCCCAAACAGCCCAACGGAAAACCGTTTGGCCCTCTTGTCGCAGAGTAGGCCAACTAGAACTACCATCTCGGAAATCCAATAGTGAGTTGCTCATGCTGACCGCTTCCCACTTTGAGCCGTCGGAACCCCAAACACTTGGAGAAATACCTGGGGTGTCACTCGGCCCCACGATAGCCGCTCCTGCTCCATCGCCAAGCAGGAAAGAGATACTTCGGTCGGTTGGATCGATAAAGTCACTGAGCTTTTCCCCTCCGACGACAAGCACGTACTTTGCCATTCCAGAACGAACGAGTGCGTCTGCTTGGGCTATCCCGTAGCAGTAGCCGGCACAGGCTGCCGAGACGTCATAAGCCGGCGCTGGGGTGGCCCCAACCAGGTCTGCCAGAAGTGTGGCCGCGGAAGGAGTCTGGTAAGGGTGGGTGATGGTGCTGAAGATTACTGCGCCAATTTCCTTTGGATCGATGCCAGCCCTTTTGATGGCCTCGTTTGATGCGGCAACCGCCATGTCCATCAGGCTCAGGTCTTTGCTGGCTCGCTTTCTGGTCACGATGCCAGTGCGCTGCCTAATCCATTCATCGCTAGAGTCAATCGGTCCAGCAACTTCATCGTTCGTGACGGTTAGGTCTCCGCGAGCTGCGCCAAGCGAGTAAATGCGAGAGTACTTAACGGCCGTGTATTGGTTCAGCGTTGCAGTCATCTTCGACTCCTAGATGTGGTTTATTGCTAATTCGATGGCCGCGTCAATTTGATCAGGGCTTTTTAGAGCAAGAGTTTCTATGCCAGGCATTCCGCGTTTGGCTAGTCCGGTCAGTGTACCAGCGGGTGAAAGTTCAATGATGGCCGTAACACCTGCAGAGACCATCGAGTCCATGCAGAGATCCCAGCGAACGGGGTTTGAAACCTGGCTGACCAGAATCGAAATGTATTCGTCTCCAGAAACCACTTCTCGTCCGTCCTGGTTGGTCCAAAGGCGTGAGTGAGGGTCGCTCGAAGCGATTCCGGCAACGTAGTTTCCAAGCTCAGCAACGGCAGGTTCCATGAACTCGGTGTGGAATGCTCCAGCCACCTGAAGCGGAATGACACGTGTTCCAGCAAGTGGGTTAGCAGCCAAGGAAGCTATCGCGTCAGCGGCTCCCGCGGCAACAATTTGCCCTGCTCCGTTGAAGTTTGCACAGAAAAGACCGACCGATTTCAAGTGTTGCTCAACCTCGCTCGGGTCGCCTCCCAATACCGCTGCCATGGAAGAAGACGCCATACCTGCGGCTGCAGCCATTTCTTGCCCACGCTTGGCTACAAACTCCATTGCAGTTGACGAATCGAGAACGCCGGCCAGACTCGCTGCTGCTAGTTCGCCCACCGAGTGCCCTGCAAAACCATTCGGTGCAGGCATGCCAGCCGTCGTCAGCGCTCTAAAGGATGCGATGGATGCGGCAACAATCAGTGGCTGGGCAATTGCCGTGTCACGAATTGTGTCGGCGTCGCTCAGAGTTCCAAAAGTCGCCAGATCCAACCCAGAAGAGGTAGAAGCTTCCTCGATTGACACTTTGTACGCATCAAGTTCTAGCCAAGGTTCCAAAAAGCCAGGGGTTTGAGAGCCTTGACCAGGGCAAACGACGACTAACATCGCAAGCCTTACGCGTCGCCGCCAGCGCTACCGCTGTTTCCAGCGTTCACGTCGTGGAGACGGTACATATCAATAGCCTTTGCCGGCGCGGTTGGATCCATTTCGCCGCGCTCAACAAGTTGTTGCAAGATGCGAACAGCAATCGATGGGCCGTCGATTTTGAAGTGACGACGGGCAGCTGGGCGAGTGTCCGAGAAACCGAACCCGTCAGCTCCCAAAGTTGCGTAGTCACCTGGCACCCAAGCACGGATTTGGTCTTGAACTTGGTGCATGTAGTCGCTAACACCAAGGTATGGTCCCTGGTGACCCGATAGTTTTGCTGTGACATAGGCTTGCTCGACTGCAGTTCCAGGGTTCAGGAAACGCTCTTCGTTCTTGCGTAGCCCGTCGCGTCGCAATTCTGACCAAGAGGTAACCGACCAAATGTCGGCCGAAACACCCCAGTCAGACTCAAGCAATGCTGCAGCTTCGTGGGCCCAACGCAACGCAACCCCGGAAGCCAAGATCTGAGCCTTTGTTCCAGAAGCAGGGTTGTTGAACACCTTGTGAATGCCCTTCAGGATTCCGTCGACATCAACGTTTTCCGGCTCAGCAGGTTGAATCATCGGCTCGTTGTAAACGGTTAGGTAGTACATCACGTTTGGATCAACGTGATTACCGCCGTACATTCTCTCGATACCGGATTTAACAATGTGGCCGATCTCGTAAGAGTATGCAGGGTCATAGCTGATCACGGCATCGTTGGTAGCCGCGATGATTGGCGAGTGTCCATCGGCGTGTTGTAGGCCTTCACCGGTCAATGTGGTTCGGCCTGCTGTGGCACCGATTAGGAAACCTCGGCTCAGTTGGTCGGCCGCTGCCCAAATTGAGTCTGCGGTTCGCTGGAAACCAAACATCGAGTAGAAGACGTAGAACGGAATAATCGCTTGACCATGGGTTGCGTAGCTAGTTGCAGCAGCAGCAAATGCAGCGACCGAACCAGCCTCGTTAATTCCGGTGTGAATAATCTGTCCAGACTCGGATTCTTTGTAAGAAAGAAGTAGGTCTCGGTCAACCGAGATGTAGTGCTGTCCTTGTGGGTTGTAGATCTTCGCAGTCGGGAAGAAAGCGTCCATACCGAAAGTTCTGGCTTCGTCAGGGATGATCATGGCAATGCGCTTACCAAAATCTTCTGAACGAAGAAGATCCTTCAAGAGTCGAACAAACGCCATGGTCGTGGCGACCTCTTGATTGCCACTGCCGGACTTGGCGATGTCGTAGGTCTTGGGTTCAGGAAGCTTGAAGTCAACGTACTTACTGCGACGCTCTGGAAGGTAACCACCGAGCGCACGGCGACGCTCGTGAAGGTACTGAATTTCGGGAGCGTCCTGTCCCGGGTGGAAATAAGGAGGCTGGTAAGGGTTCTCTTCTAGTTGGGCATCGGTGATTGGGATGCGAAGTTCGTCTCGGAAACCCTTTAGATTTTCCAAAGTCATTTTCTTCATCTGGTGGGTCGCGTTGCGGCCTTCGAAGGACTTACCCAGGGTGAAACCCTTGATGGTCTTTGCAATGATTACGGTTGGTTGCCCCTTGTGCTCGATCGCAGACTTGTAGGCTGCGTAAACCTTGCGGTAGTCGTGTCCACCTCGCTTGAGCCCCCAGATCTGATCATCGGTCATGCCCTCGACCATCTTTAGAGTTCGCGGATCGCGGGCGAAGAAGTTTTCACGAACGAAGGCACCGTTTTCGGTCTTATAAGTTTGGTAGTCGCCGTCAGGCGTCCTGTTCATGAGGTCAACCAGTGCGCCGTCTGTGTCGTTTGCAAGCAGCGAATCCCATTCGCGACCCCAAACTACCTTGATTACGTTCCAACCCGCGCCACGGAAGAAGCTTTCGAGCTCCTGAATGATCTTCCCGTTACCTCGAACAGGGCCGTCTAAGCGCTGGAGATTGGCGTTCACCACAAAGGTTAGATTGTCGAGACCATCGTTGGCTGCGAGCTGAAGTGCTCCACGACTTTCAACTTCGTCCATCTCTCCGTCACCAAGGAATGCCCATACGTGCTGTTCCGAAGTGTCGGCATAGCCTCTACCTGCCAGATAGCGGTTGAACTGAGCTTGGTAAATCGCGTTAATTGGACCCAGACCCATCGACACGGTTGGAAATTGCCAGAAGTCTGGCATGAGTCGAGGGTGAGGATAACTGGAAAGGCCGCCACCGGCATGGGACTTCTCCTGGCGGAATCCGTCTAATTGATTCTCGGTAAGGCGACCTTCAAGGAATGCTCGCGCGTACGGGCCAGGGGATGCGTGCCCTTGAATAAAGATCTGGTCGGCACCGGCTGGATGGTCGGCACCCTTGAAGAAGTGGTTGAATCCGACTTCATAGAGTGAAGCACTCGAGGCGAAAGTAGAAATATGGCCACCGACACCAACTCCAGGACGCTGTGCTCGGTGCACCAACATTGCAGCATTCCAACGCATCCAAGCGCGGTAGGTGCGTTCGATTGTTTCATCACCGGGGAATTCTGGTTCATTCTCCGGAGCGATGGTGTTTAAGTAGTCGGTGGTGGGAACGATTGGAACATTGAGTTGCAGTTCGTGAGATCGACGCAAAAGATTAAGCATGATTTCACGAGCCCGACCCCTGCCGTGCACGCGCGCGACTGCATCGAGTGACTCAAGCCATTCGCGAGTCTCTTCTGGGTCTTGATCTGGGGTGTGAACTGCGTAAGCATCGTTGTTGTTCAATGACACCGAATACTCCCTTTCGTGGGGGATTTATAAAAGGACGTCTTCGTCACCTTTGTAAAGGCGTGTTAAGTCTATTGGTGAATCAGGGAATGAAAAGCACCACTCTAGTGCTTAGCCTGAGAGAACGAAATATTTTGAAGGAGTAATTGTGTCTCTACTTATTGGCGACTCGACGCCAGATTTCAACTTGCCAAACCAGTTTGGCGAAACCGTATCTCTATCCCAGTTCAAGGGCAAAAAGAACGTTGTCATTGTATTTTATCCGCTTAGTTTTTCGGGGGTCTGCACCGGGGAACTCTGTGAAATCAGGGACAACTTTGCAAACTTCGAACGAGCAGACGTCGAACTGCTGGCCATTTCAGTTGACTCCAAGTACGTTCAGAAACAGTACGCCGAAAAAGAGGGTTATAAGTTCTCAGTTCTCGCTGACTTTTGGCCACACGGTGCTGTTGCTAAGGAATACGGTGTCTTTCTTGAGGAAAGTGGAATTGCCAACCGAGCCACTTTTGTGATCAACAAATCAGGGGAACTAGTGGCCAAGTTTGTAACTGCTCCTGGTCAAGCGAGATCTCTCGATGAATACGAGAAAGCTTTGGCCTCGCTCAATAACTAAGGATTTGCGCGCAAACACTGCTTTTGCGTATTGTTGAGTGTTGTTGGGCCTTTAGCTCAGTTGGTAGAGCGCCACGCTTACACCGTGGATGTCATCGGTTCGAGCCCGGTAGGGCCCACAAAGGCGATACCCGTGCATCAAGACTAAATCTTGGTGCACGGGTATTATTTTTCTCATGGAACAAAGCGAATTTACGCCACCGGTACGCCAGTCTCTAACTGACGAACAGATTAGTGCTCACCTTGGTGCTGCTGCCGCGGATGAAGCTGGAATGCTCGCTGCGATGGAGTTCCTCGAAACGCAGACCGTACTTAGAGAGCAAGACAACCAAGCTACTGCTCAATGGCTCGAGCGCATGAAGAATAGTTCCGACCCTCGAGCCGCCCTGGCGATAACCAACTTTGATCGTGCCAAACAAGGGCTTTCACCGCTTGCTGAATCTGTGCCTGAGGTTGTTGTGCCTGAGGTTCAGTTGGAAGAAGTTTTAGTAACCGCTCCAGAACCCGTTGTCCCAGTCGCAGAGCCTTCAGCGGAATCATTTGAGGCTCTTATCAGCGATGTTGAGCCTGTCTCCGTCGACAAACCCGCCGAAGCAACGAGCATCGAAACTGAAATATATGAAACGGTGGCAGATCAATCCACAATCGAAAAACCAGTTGCTGGTTTCCGTATGGTTTCTGCCTCAAACTACATTCTCAGCGTCGGTGTCTTCGCACCAATTCTTGCCGCGATTTTCGCGAATCAAGTTGGAATGAATTTCGTGACTTCCGTGCTGGCTGGCGTTGCTGGTATTGCTGTTGGTGTTTTGGTTAACGTTCTCGGCTTGATTACTGCCCGGAGAACTCATCGGGGATTGGCAGTTGCAGCCCGCGCGAGTTTCGGGGTTTTTGGCTCGATTCTCCCAAGCATCTTTTTGTTCCTTGCTGGATTGTTCAGTCTTGTTGTGGTTGCGTTTGGGTCTGCGAACTTTTTAGATGGACGAATCGAGGGGGTGCAACCTCTCGAGTCTCCGCTTTTTTCTCTAGGCGATGGCAACCCGGTTAGCCTCGGCTCCATTTCAGCAGTGATTTTGACTTTGTTGGTTGGGGTGCTAGCAATCTTTGGCGGAAAATTCTCGCGAATCCTCAAAATTTCGCTGGCACTCATTGTGTTCGGGTTGTTTTTATTCGTCGCTATTTCGACCACACCTCGAATCCAATTCTTAGAGTTGGCTGGCGTCTTCCAAATCGAAGAGTTCCTAGTGGGAATGCCTATCTTTGCTCTGTTGGCAGCAGTCCTCGCCTATGGCGTCGACGGAGAATCAATTTCCATCGCGAGCTGGGGTGCAACAAAGAAGCGTCTGGGCTGGCCAATTTTCATTTTTGGGGCAGTCCTCCCGCTCTTAGTCTTCAGTCATGTCGCTGCATTATTTAACCTGAGGAATTTGACTAGTGGACAGTTTGCGATTGACTTCCTGCTATCCACCGGCGGCCCAATCGTTGGAACTGCGATGCTCTATCTTGCGATCTTCGGAGTAATTGGATTGCTTTACACAGGTTTGATGAAGCTGATCGAGGCTCTCAAGACTCTTGGTGTGAATCATGTTGGCTACGGGTTGGCAACTCTCGTCGTTGTACTTTTCACAAGCACGATGGCGGCACTTGCGCTCTTTAGCTCTGATCCACTGGCATTCACATTCTCAGCCACAGGGTTGCTCTTAGTGCCAGCCGCCGCTTGGATTGGCGCGGTTCTAGCTGAGTCGACTATTCGACGTGGAAAATTCCACGACGCTTCTCTTACCCGTGCTTACGGATTCTACGGAGCGGTCAACTGGATTGCAATGGTGGTATTCGTGCTTGCCGTTAGCTCAGCTATCGTTTTTGCAAAACCAATCACCGTCGCTCCCTGGTTGGGTAGTTTAAGTGCCGCCACAGGATTCGAAATGTCCATTGAGATTGCAGCGCTGTTCGCTCTTGGGGTGTCTTTTGTCTTAACTGTGATAACCGCGATTCCGCGAATTCTTCGTCAGCAGGCGGAAACTCGGGCAGTTGAAGAACGCCGCTATGACCTTGTTGACGTAGTGGTCGACTAGTAGTGCTGCTTTCGGAAATACTTGAGAGGTTCCAAGGGTTTTGGCCTGCAGAGTCGGCTGACGAGTGGGATCGAGTCGGTCTTACAGTTGGCGACCCAGCAGCTCGAGTAACAAAAGTGTTGGTTTCTGTGGACCTTACCGAGGCCGTCATTGAAGAAGCTCAAGCTAATGGCTGCCAACTAATCCTGACCCATCACCCAGCGCTTTTGAAAGGCGTGAACTACCTCGCGGAAACGGAACTCAAAGGCCGCCTAGTCGCGATGCTGCACCGGGCAGGTATTTCAAATTTTGCCGCCCATACAAATGCGGACGTTCAATCAGACGGTGCTTCATCTGTCATGGCTAGGCGTTTTGGGTTACTTGGCCTAGAACCCTTGGTTGCGGTGCCGGGTAGTTTTGGTCATGGCGTGATTGGCGCATTAGCGAAGCCAATGACTTTGAGGGAGTTCTCGAAGGTGGTTTCGGCTAATCTTCCAAACGTTGCTCGGAAGATTGCTTTCGCCGGAGAACCACTGAAATTAGTTTCGAAAGTTGCGGTTTGCAGTGGGTCCGGCGACAGTTTTCTTCCGACGGTAATCGGGTCTGATGCGGACGTTTATGTGACCAGCGATTTGCGCCACCACC
>JBIKJD010000138.1:0-3005 GCA_044361205.1 Rhodoluna sp. | reverse complement strand
GGCTTCCAATTTGGGACGAGCTAAAGCCATTCGATTCGAACAAGCCTGGCGACACGCGTCCGAAGAAGTATGTGCTCGACATGTTCCCTTACCCTTCTGGCGACCTACACATGGGTCACGCGGAGGCGTATGCACTGGGAGATGTAATTGCTCGTTACTGGGCTCAAAAGGGCTACAACGTCATGCACCCGATCGGCTGGGACTCCTTCGGTTTGCCAGCGGAGAATGCCGCAATCAAGCGCGGTCTAGACCCCAAGGGCTGGACCTACGACAACATCGAGCAGCAGCGTTCGTCGATGCGTCGTTACGCGTGTTCCTTCGACTGGGACCGCGTTTTGGTTACCTCCGACCCGATTTATTACCGCTGGAACCAGTGGCTATTCCTAGAGTTCTACAAGCGCGGATTGGCCTACCGCAAGAACAGCCCGGTGAACTGGTGCCCAAGTTGTCAGACCGTGCTTGCCAATGAGCAGGTTGTTCAGGGTCTCTGCGAGCGCTGCGACTCGGCAGTGACTAAAAAGGCCTTGACCCAGTGGTATTTCAAGGTCACCGACTACGCTGACCGGCTATTAGACGACCTGGATGGACTAGAAGGCAACTGGCCAAACAAGGTGCTCAGCATGCAGCGCAACTGGATTGGACGCTCCTACGGAGCCGAGGTCTCGTTTGAGGTTGAAGGTCGCGACGAACCAATCACCGTTTACACGACCAGACCAGACACTCTTTTCGGCGCAACCTTTATGGTGGTCGCCGTCGACTCAGCACTTGCTTCCGAACTCGTTGAAACCGCCGACGCAACGATTCGCGCCGAATTCGATGCTTATCTGGAGAAAACCAAAAAGTCTAACGACATCGAACGTCTTGCCACCGACCGTGAAAAGACCGGTGTTTTCATTGGGCGTTACGCAGTCAACCCGGTCAACGGTGAAAAGCTTCCGATTTGGGCTTCTGACTACGTCCTAGCTGATTACGGTACCGGTGCCATCATGGCGGTTCCGGCTCACGACGAGCGAGACGCCGAGTTCGCAGTGAAGTTCTCGCTATCGGTGATTCCGGTGGTTGCGGATCCAGAAGATGAAAACGGCGACGGCCCGAGGATTAACTCCGGTTCGTTTGACGGTCTCTTGCGAGAAGAGGCTGGCGAGAAGATCGTCGAGTTCTTGGCCGCCAAGCAAGCCGGTAAAAAGGCTAAAAACTTCCGTCTTCGCGACTGGTTGATTTCTCGTCAGCGCTACTGGGGAACCCCAATCCCAATCATTCACTGCGAGACTTGCGGCGAAGTACCAGTTCCTGCCGACCAGTTACCGGTTGAGCTTCCTTCCGCGGAAGGTCTTGACCTAAAACCAAAGGGAACTTCACCACTCGGTGCGGCTACCGACTGGGTGAACGTGGCTTGTCCGTCTTGTGGTGCACCTGCGAAGCGCGACACCGACACCATGGACACCTTCGTCGACTCGTCGTGGTATTTCCTTCGCTACCTATCACCAAAGAGCGAAACCGAAGCATTCCCAATTCAGGCCGCCAAAGATTGGGCGCCGGTTGACCAGTATGTCGGTGGGGTTACTCACGCAATTCTTCACCTGCTCTACGCACGATTCTTTACCAAGGTTCTAAACGACATTGGAATGATCGACTTCAATGAGCCATTCACTCGTCTTTTGAACCAGGGAATGGTTCAGATGAACGGTTCCGCCATGTCTAAATCGCGCGGCAATCTAGTTCGCTTGAGTGACCAGTTGGGCGACCACGGCGTCGACGCAGTTCGATTGACCATGGCCTTCGCCGGTCCGCCGGAAGAAGACATCGACTGGGCAGACGTCTCGCCAGCCGGTTCTGCAAAGTTCTTGGCTCGCGCTTGGCGTGCTGCCAAAGACGTGACCTCAGAACCAGGTGTCGACTTCACCAAGGGTAATGCGGAGCTGAGAAAGGCTACCCACACATTCCTCAGGGACTTCAGCCCGCTAATTGAAAGCTTCAAGTTCAATGTGGCGGTTGCCAAGCTAATGGAATTGGTGAACGCACTTCGCAAGGCCTTGGATGGCAATATTGGAGGTGCCGACCCGTCCGCTCGCGAAGCAGCCGAAGCGGTTGCAATTGGGCTTTCACTGTTTGCTCCTTACACATCGGAAGACATGTGGTCGGTTCTCGGTCATCAGCCAGGAGTGGCGCTAGCCGGTCTTCCAGAGGCAGATGAAACGTTGCTAGTGGAAAAAAGCATCACCGCAATTGTTCAGGTAGACGGAAAACTTCGCGATAAGTTCGAGGTGCCAATCGACATCACGGCTGAACAACTCAAGGAACTTGCCTTCGCTTCGGAGAATGTGACTCGTGCGATTGGTGAAAGTGAAATTGCCAACGTGATCGTTCGAGAACCAAAACTGGTCAACATCGCCACCAAGTAATCCACAGATTCAAAACTGAAGCCATTCGTGAAAGCGGGTGGCTTTAGTCTTTGGCGATGGAGTGGCTGAAGAATCATTGGGCGATGGCGAAAGGTGGAGATTCCGCTGCTAGACGCAAGCTACTAATTCTGGCAGTCGGGCTGGTGGTAACTCTTGCGCTATTGATCTCGGGTCAAACCGAATCACAACCAATCGAAATGCAACCCAAGGACGCGACGGACGAAAGCATTCAGTCGCAGCAGGGATACGTTCACATTACTGGGGCTATCAAAAACCCTGGGGTTTACCCAATAACACCTGGAATGCGACTATTTGAAGTGATTGCGATTGCCGGTGGTTTCGGTTCAAAAGCCGACCAGAGCAGCGTAAATCTGGCTAGAACCGTGACCGACGGAGAACAGATTTTGATTGCTTCAGGGGGAGCAGTCGAGAAATCAGACGGCCTTGTGAGTTTGAATCGAGCTAGTTCAAATGATTTAGACAAACTACCGGGAATTGGACCCACCCTAGCCGCTCGAATTATCGACTGGAGAGAAGCCAACAACGGATTTCAAGCAATCGAAGATCTGCGAAAAGTGGGAGGAATTGGCGACAAACTTTACG
>JBIKJD010000026.1:0-11295 GCA_044361205.1 Rhodoluna sp. | reverse complement strand
CTGCTCGAACAACTAAACCGAACAAACATGTCCGCCTAACTAAAGATTGTTAGCCTAAACCTATGACCCAAACCAAACTCCGCACCGGACTTATCTTGCTCATCGGTGCACTCGGGGTCTTACAACCGTTCTCGCTAGATCCTTACCTAGCCAACATTGATTTCATTGCGGCTGATCTAAAGGTCGGCACCACTCTAATAGCTCAGAACCTAACAGCTCTTACTCTGGGTATTGCCGTTGGTTCGGTGGTTGCCGGACCGATGAGCGATGCCATCGGCCGACGCCGACCAGTTCTGATGGCGCTAACTGGTTACATCTTGGCGGCAATTTTGGCGTCAACCGCAACTTCGGTTGAGATTTTCTTCACCGGTCGAATCTTTCAAGGTTTCTTCGCTGCCTGCGCCGCGGTGGTTGCTAACGCAATGCTGAGAGACCTCTATGAAGGCCTTCTGCTTATCAAAGCAATGGGCCGCTCCATGTTACTAATGGGTTCCTCGTGGTTCATTGGGCCAATCTTCGGCTCTTACCTTCAAAGCTTCACTGACTGGCGAGGCCTCGGCTACATATTGGCAGCCGTGGCAGCATTCTTGCTGGTTCTGATTTTCTTCAAACTGCCAGACACCATGAGTCTTGAAGACAGAACTAAATCGACAGCTAAAGAGGTTACGACAAGGTTCCTTCACCTCTTGAAAGACAGGGTTTTCTTAGGCTTGGTCTTTATTCAGAGCACCATCAGCATTTCCCTCTTTGCATATTTGAGTGTTTCCCCGTTTGTCTACGGCGGTGCCTATAACGTGGCTCCGGCCGAAGTTGGAATCTTCCTTTCAATTAACTCGGTAGGCGCCTACATCGGAAGCCAAATCGGTGCAAGGCTCAGCCAACTCATCAAGCCTCAATATGCGCTCCTAATCTCGCTCGCCGTGGGTTCTGCATCCGGTCTCGGCCTCATGTTTACGGCAACCATGAATCTCGGCTTCTTAGCCTTCACAGCATTCCTCGCAATATTTGCCCTTGGCTTTGGCATCTCGGCAACGCCGGTCCTAGGTCTTGCGATGGCATCTCACCCCGGGGAAGCTGGCACAGCCGCTGCAGTTGTTCTAGTAGCTGGAACTGTAGCCTCCACCATCGCCGGCGCCTACTATGCCATCCTCGACAAAACCTCGGCAATCGGCATCGGCTTCACCCAGTTTGCTTTCATGGCAATAGGGATAATCATCCTGTTCACAGTTGTCAGACCTAAACAGTTGGAGATCATGAAGTGAGTAACCTCGACGACCTAATTGCTACCGCCCACAAACTCCGCGCTCCTGGAGGTTGCCCTTGGGATGCCGAGCAAACTCACGACTCCCTTCTGACCTACCTCATCGAAGAGACCTACGAACTGATCGACGCCGTTCAAAGCAAAGACCCGAATGCTATCAAAGAAGAACTGGGTGACGTTCTCTATAACGTTCTCTTTCACGCTGACATCGCCGAAGCTAACGGACAATTCGACATCCAAGACGTCGCCAAATACATGGAAGACAAAATGAAGTCCCGCCACCCTCACGTCTTCGGCAACGAAGAAGAGATGAAGGAATTCGCCGCCGAAACCGGCGAAGACGTCATGAAATCTTGGGAAAACCACAAGAAGAAGGAAAAACCCGAACGCGAATCCGTGCTCGACGGCGTTCCAACCGCAATGCCATCACTTGCCCTAGCCAACAAGGTTATCGGCAAAGCTGAGAAGCTAGGTGTCCTCGAAAAAGGCCAAAGCCCAATAAAAGTTGAAACCGAAGACGAACTAGGAGCACTCCTGCTCGCAATCGTCTCCGCCGCAAGAGTAAACGGCATCGACCCCGAACTCGCCCTCAGAAAAGCAACCACCGACCTCATGAGCGACATCCGAAAGTTTGAAGTTCTAGAGGCATCGGATGCTGGAGTTATCGCCGAAGAGCTCTAGCCTCTGGCAAACTTGAGCCATGGCTAATACTGTAAACCCTCCTCGCGGAATGCGCGACTTCCTTCCTGAAGAGAAGCGTGCTCGGGATTTGGTGTTGGCGAAGATTCGGGAGACCTACTCGGCTCGTGGTTACCAGGAGATTGAGACTCCGGCTCTTGAAGATATTGCCAAGCTGACTTCTGGTCAGGGCGGGGATAACGAGAAACTTGCATTCCGCGTGATGAAGCGTGGAGCTGAGCTAGATGAGGCATTGGCGTCGTCGGGGGAGTTATCCGACTTAGGTTTGCGTTATGACCTAACGGTTCCTTTGACTCGTTATTACGCCACCAACCGAACCTCGCTGCCATCAGTTTTCAAGGCAATTCAGACCGGTCCGGTTTGGAGAGCCGAGCGCCCGCAGAAGGGTCGCTATCGTCAGTTTGTCCAGAGCGACATTGACATCATTGGTGATGGTTCCGTTCTGGCGGAGATTGATCTGTTGACTTCGTCTTTGGCAGCATTGGACGCTCTTGGGCTTTCGGATGCAGTCATTCGAGTGAACCACCGCTCTTTGCTAGTTTCTCTGCTGAACTCTTTGGGTGTTAGTTCGGCAGACCACGGCTCAGCGATGATATCGATCGACAAGTTGGACAAGATTGGCGCCGATGGGGTTGCTGCTGAACTTGAAGAACGTTTCGGCGTTGGTGCTGCTTTCACTGCATGGATTTCGTCGCTTGATGTTTCGGTGATTCCTGCCGAACTCTCGGAAATCTTCTCGGTAGTTGGTTCGGCCCGCTTGAAGTACGACCCAACTTTGGTTCGTGGCATGGGGTATTACACCGGCCCAATCTTTGAGATTGAACACCCAGGCTCTGGTTCGTCGATTGGCGGTGGTGGCCGCTACGACGGAATGGTCGGCAAGTGGCTAGGGCAGGATGTGCCGGCAGTTGGTATTTCGCTTGGCTTCGAGCGAGTAATGGATTTGGTTTCGCCTAACCTCTTTGAGAGCTCTGCCGATTCGGTCGTCCTAGTTATTGAAGGTGATGTTTTAGCGAAAGCGGTTGAGGCTCGAGATTCCTTGATTGCTAAGGGTTATCGAGTTCGCTTGGAAAGTCGTCCGAAGAAGCTCAACACTTTGCTTGAGTCGATGGCAGCCAATGGGTTCACACATTTCGCCGTTTTGGATGCAACGACGGCTGAGATTGAGCTCCGCCCAATCTCATAGTGTCACCGGTTCGCCCTAGTCTTCAATTGTTGGTTGATAGATAGGGGAATCATGGAGCAACTCTTGAAGTTCGAGGAAATCCACGGAAAAAAATACGACTTGAGTGTGCGTTGGCCGTCCACGCTTGAAACCGGTTCTATCTTTCTCAGGAACTTTGAAACTTTTACTTGTTACGTTTGGTCCGGTCATGAGTGGTCTGAATCAACAAATTCAAGATTTCTTGAAATTGGTGGAAGCACCGGAGAAATTTATGACAACTTCACGCTCGAAGAGGCGCGTGCTGTTAGGCCGGAAGCCTTTCTATAGTTTGGCGAATCCAAAGTAAACTAGAGGCAATACAACGGTGTGTTTGGACGGATTTACGTCCCTATTTATAAACCACAAACTTAGGAGAAACCTTGTCGAAGATTGATGTTGTAGGAGCTCGCGAGATCCTGGATTCACGCGGAAACCCAACCATTGAAGTAGAGGTGTTGCTAGAAGACGACGCCTTTGGCCGCGCTGCTGTTCCATCTGGTGCTTCGACTGGAGCGTTTGAGGCTCACGAATCACGCGATGGCGACAAGGGTCGATACATGGGCAAAGGTGTTCTAAACGCGGTCAATGCTGTGCTCGACGAGGTCAACGACGCCATCGAGGGAATCGATGCCGGCGACCAGCGAGCTGTTGACGAAGCTTTGATGAAACTTGACGGAACCCCAAACAAGCAACGCATTGGCGCGAACGCAATCCTGGGTGTTTCATTGGCGACTGCTCGTGCTGCTGCTGAGTCTGAAGAACTTCAACTCTACGAGTACCTAGGTAAGAACGAGGGAGTGACCCTTCCTGTTCCGCTGATGAACATCATCAACGGTGGTGCTCACGCTGACACCGGTGTCGACATCCAGGAGTTCATGATTGTTCCACTTGGTGCTGAAACTTACGGAGAGGCACTTCGCTGGGGTGTTGAGGTTTACCACACCCTAAAGGCACTGCTGCAGAGCAAGGGATTGGCCACCGGTTTGGGTGATGAGGGTGGTTTCGCTCCTGAGCTTCCAACCAACGCAGCTGCTTTGGACTTGATTTCTGAGGCGATTGCCAAGGCTGGTTACTCCCTAGGCAAGGACATCGCACTGGCCTTGGACGTTGCTGCAACCGAGTTCTACGACGAGGCTTCAGGCAAGTACAAGTTTGAGGGCAAAGAGCTTTCGACTGACGAGATGATTGCATACTACGAAGGTCTAGTTGCCAAGTATCCTTTGGTTTCCATTGAAGACCCACTAGCCGAGGACGACTGGGCTGGTTGGACCAAGATCACCGCAGCGCTTGGTGAGAAGGTTCAGCTGGTTGGAGACGACCTATACGTAACCAACCCAACCCGTTTACAGAAGGGCATTGACGAGAAGGCCGGTAACGCCATCTTGGTTAAGGTAAACCAGATTGGGACCCTAACCGAGACTCTAGATGCTGTTGCACTTGCCCAGAGCAAGGGTATGAAAGCAATCATTTCTCACCGTTCTGGTGAGACCGAGGATACCTTTATTGCCGATCTAGCGGTTGCTACCAATGCAGGTCAGATCAAGACCGGTGCTCCAGCTCGTTCAGAGCGCGTTGCTAAATATAACCAGTTGCTTCGCATTGAAGAAGAACTTATGGATGCGGCAGTCTACGCTGGACGCAACGCGTTCCCTCGTTTCAAGAACTAAGTAAAAGGTAAGGAAGCCCGGATGAAAACTACAAGACCTAGAGGTCGTGGTTTCAGCCGGGTTTCTTCAACCGCTGGGCGTAAAGAACTTCTTGCCAAAATGAACATGGACGCCCAAGCGTTCGCCTTAGTTGGTGTTGTGGTCTTTGGTTTCTTTGCTCTGGCTCAACCGGTTCAGATTTGGTACGAGCAGCGTTTGGTGATTTCGGACCTAGAGATTCAAAATGAGCGCACTCGCGAGAGTTTGGCTCAGATGAAGGAAGACCTAAAGCGTTGGGATGATCCCGTTTACATCAGGTCTCAGGCTCGAAGCCGCCTGTTCTATGTAATGCCGGGCGAGATTTCGTTCACGGTTATGGACGCGGATCTAACCGACGCCAATGACGATTCTGGAACAGTTGGGGCTGCACTTGCCGCGGCCAGGAACACCACAAGTTTGAGCAAGGATGTTTCGACCACGAAAACCAACTGGACCGAGAATCTGGTTGAAACCGTAGTTCGTGCCGGCCTTGAAGAGCCAAAGGCTTAGCTTTGGCACTGACTGAGGCTTCGGCCGCCGACATCGCCTCGCTTGAAAAGCAATTGGGTCGAGAAATGCGTGACGTAATTGGCGTCGGTGCGCGTTGTGTCTGCGGGAATCCGATTGTCGTAGTGACCAAACCGAGGTTAAGTGACGGTTCACCATTCCCAACTTTCTACTATCTGAGTTTGCCTGCTGCGACCGCGGCCCTGTCAACCCTTGAGGCGGCTGGGTTCATGGCTCAGCTGCAGGAGAGACTAGCGGCTGAACCAGAACTGAGCTCGGCTTATGTTAGGGCTCACGAGTCTTACCTGGCCGATCGTTCGGCATACGGAATCGTTGAAGAGATTGAAGGAATTTCGGCTGGCGGGATGCCAACTCGCGTTAAGTGCCTGCACGCCTTGGCGGGGCACGCGCTGTCTGTCGGTCCTGGAGTCAACCCAATCGGAGATATCGCGCTGCAAGCTTGCACCTGGAAACAAGACCGGTGTCAGTGTGATCCGACAACCGCAAGCTCGATGTAACGCTGTCGTAGTTTCGAGCGTTTAGACTTTTAGCATTACCAATTCACCACTTCTTTTGGAAGGCACCATGCCAAAGATTCTTATCGTCGGGGGCGGCTATGCCGGCTTCTACACCGCTCTCAAACTTGAGAAACATCTCGGAAAAGGCGAGGCGGAAGTAACACTTATCGACCCACTTCCATACATGACCTACCAGCCTTTCCTTCCAGAGGTTGTAGCTGGTTCAATCGAGGCAAGACACTCGGTTGTTTCCCACCGTCGTCATCTTCGTAAAACCAACATCGTTTCGGGCAAAGTCACCAAGGTGGACCACGCTAAGAAAGTTGCCACCGTTGAATTGGCTGGCGCCGGTAAGCAAAAGTTTGAGTACGACCAAATTGTGGTTACCGCAGGTGCGGTATCTAGAACCTTTCCGATTCCTGGTGTTTCCGAAAACGCAATTGGATTGAAGAACATTGAAGAAGCAATTGAGATTCGAAACCGAATTCTTGGCAACTTCGACAAGGCTGCCAATCTTCCGGCCGGACCTGACCGCGACCGACTCCTAACCTTTGTTGTAGTTGGCGGAGGCTTCGCGGGCATTGAAGTGTTTGCAGAAATGCGTTCGCTTGCTTCCTACCTATTGCGTTATTACCCAACACTCACTTTCGACGATGTGGATTTCCACCTGATCGAAGCCATGGGTCGCATCATGCCTGAAGTTTCCGATAAAACGGCCGATTGGGTGATTGCAAATCTCGAACGTAGAGGTGCCAAGATTCACCTAAACACACAGCTCACCTCGGCTGTAAATGGCGTGGTTGAGTTGTCAACCGGAGAAAGTTTTGCTTCCGGTGTCATCGTTTGGACTGCCGGCGTTATGGCTCACCCCTATGTTCGAAACACTGACCTTCCAGTGGACGAACGTGGCCGCATAACTGCCAAGGCGACCCTCCAGGTTGTTGACGGTGACGAGATTGTTTCTGGTGCTTGGACAGCTGGAGATATTTCTGCTGTTCCGGACCTTTCGGGTTTTGGTGTCGGTGGCTTTTGCGTTCCAAATGCTCAGCACGCCATTCGCCAGGCCAAGCTTTTGGCTAAAAACATCGTGGCGGACCTCCGCGGCGAGGGCATTCAAGAGTATTTCCACAAACCACTTGGAGCCGTTGCTGGTTTAGGTATCGGTGTCGGTGTTTACCAGTGGAAGGGTCTTGCAATCAAGGGCCTAATCGCCTGGTTTATGCACCGCGGTTACCATGGCCTGGCAATTCCAATGTGGGAGCGCAAGATCCGCGTCTTCGCCGGATGGATTTGGAACTTCTTCCTTCGTCGCGACATTGTGGGCATCTCTGCTCTCAAGTCTCCTCGCGGGCAGTTTGAAACTTACGCTTCCAAGCCCTCAAAGAAGTAGGGGCTGGTCCCTTTAGCCCAATGGCAGAGGCAGACGACTTAAAATCGTCACAGTGTGGGTTCGAGTCCCACAAGGGACACATGAAGAAAATAGCAATACTGGTACTGGGGTCACTACTGCTAGCTGGTTGCGCGCCGGTCGCGCCTAAACCAACCGAAGCTCCAGAACCGACCGAGACTCCTGCGGTTGTTTATGAGGTTCCCGCCGACTGCAACGTTTCTGGCCTACTTAGCCAAGCCGATGGATGGGAAGCCTTTGATCAAACCGAAGACGGCGTTTCGGGAGTTCGCGATTGTGCAATTGGAACCCCAAACAGCGATGTGGGTGTTTGGTTTAGCTTCAAGGAAAACGATGACGAAACTTGGGAGGCAACTGCGACGGCTTTGAAGTCGGAGGGGTTCGAAGAGTTTGATGCTCAGATAACTGGAGCAAGTTTCTTCCGTCTAGAGGATACTTCGGCTGAGACCGGACCTCTGTGCAAATTAACCGGTTATGTCAGTGGGGTGGAGATTTCTGCGACAGAACCATGGGTTGAATGCGACGACGATTGGAACCGTGAACTTGCGGTTCTGCTCGTTGGGCACGTGCAAGAGTAGTCTGCAAGTTCGCTGTGAGCGTTGGCTCTCGGGAACAACTTGTCTCAACATCTGATTACCATTTAGATAAGGCACACAGGTGCCAAAAGGAGAAACATGGAAATCATTCTGATTGTTGTTGCTGTGTTGGCTGCCGTCGTAGGTCTTTTCCTATGGGCAACCTATAACGGCCTCGTCACGCTGAACACTCGCGTTGAGGAAGCCTGGAGCGACATCACGATTCAGCTCAAGCGTCGCGCTGACCTGATCCCAAACCTCATTGAAACGGTTAAGGCCTACGCCACGCACGAACGCGAGGTATTCGAGAATGTGACCAAGGCGCGTGCTGCCACCGTTACCCCGGATGCGCTAGCCCACCCTGCAGCCTTGGCTCAGGCTGAGGGAGACTTGCAGAGCACCCTGAAGAGCTTGTTCGCCGTGGCCGAGGCTTACCCTCAGCTTCAGGCCAACCAGAACTTCCTTTCTTTGCAGCAGGAGCTAACCGACACCGAAGACAAGATCATGGCTTCTCGCCGTTTCTACAACGGTGGCGTTCGCGAACTAAACATCAAAATCAAGCAGTTCCCACAGAACCTGTTTGTTTCTGGGCTTGGCTTCACAACTCGTGAGTTCTTTGAGGTAGCGGATGCTGCCGCAATCGCAGAGCCACCGCAGGTCAAGTTCTAATAAAGGGGCCTAGATGTATCGGGCAATAGCTGCCAACAAGCGCAACACCATTTTCATAATTCTTGGGTTTGTTGCGCTCCTGGGTGGTTTGGCCTACGCCTGGGGTGTTTACTCTGGCAACGGCTCAAGCGTGATTCCAATCATTCTGTTTGTCGTGGGTTACACCGTTTTTCAGTACTTTGCTTCCACTTCAATCGCGGTGGCTATGTCGGGTGCAGTGCCAATCCAAAAGGCAGACAATCCAAGGCTTTGGCGAATTGTTGAAAACATTTCAATTTCGCAGGGTATGCCGATGCCAAAGGTTTACATCATTCCTGATGAAGCTCCTAACGCCTTTGCAACGGGCCGCAACCCTCAGCACGCGGTTGTTGCCGCAACCAGTGGGTTGCTAGCCATCATGGATGACAAGGAACTTGAGGGCGTCATGGCTCACGAGATGGGCCACGTCAAGAACTACGACATCCTGGTTTCGACCATCGTGTTCGGGTTGGTCTCGGCAATCGGCATCTTGGCCGACTTCGCGATGCGAATGGCTTTCTGGTCCAATGTTGGAAAGAACGATCGTGACAACGGTCTGGGTGTGGCTCTTCTACTGGTTGGTGTGGTTGGAAGCATCATCGCTTTCCTAATTGGTCCAATCATCAATGCTGCGGTTTCGCGTCAGCGCGAATACTTGGCCGACGCCACCAGCGCCGAGATCACTCGTTATCCAGATGGTTTGGCTTCTGCTCTTCAGAAACTGGGAGAGTACGGTCGTCCAATGCGTCGCAAGAGCTCAGCAATGGCCCACATGTACATCTCTGATCCGGTCAAACCTGGATTTGTTGAGCGAGTCTTTTCGACTCACCCTCCGATTCCGAAGCGCATCGAGCGACTACAGCAAATCGGTCACAAGTTCTAAAGCAACGTTGCCAGTTTTGGCAATCTCT
The DNA here is from genome assembly GCA_044361205.1 of Rhodoluna sp. Lineage (GTDB taxonomy): Bacteria > Actinomycetota > Actinomycetes > Actinomycetales > Microbacteriaceae > Rhodoluna. The sequence goes on along the minus strand of JBIKJD010000026.1, from coordinate 1,840 downwards.
AGCTTGCTAAGCCCTTGCCATTTGGCAATAGCGTTCAGGTGAGCCGATAATGCCTTGGCTGGAAAACCTTCAATCTGCGATTCCTCAGCCCAACTGGACTGCACCTGGAGAGTATTTAGTTGGCGGTGGCTCTTTAGGTCTAACCTGGCGATCAATTCACCGTCATGGAGAACCGGCAGCGAGTAATAGCCAAACTTGCGTTTCTCCGCTGGAACATAAATCTCAATCTTGTAGTCGAAGCCAAAAAGCCGACTCGTTCGCTCGCGATTCCAACAGACTGGGTCAAACGGGCTCAGGACCGTTGTTCCCACATGTGCCTTCGGGTTCAAGTCGGTCAGCGGCGAAACGTAGGCTACTTCCTTCCAGCCGTCCACGGTGATGGGCGTGAGCCGACCTTCTTCCAGCAACTCGTCAAAGTGTGGTTTTACATCAATTGCCTTGAGCCTGAAGTAATCCGCCAGATCCTTTTTCGTTCCAACCCCGAGCGAGACTGCAGCCTTCACCAGAAGCTCCTTTTGCGCTTCGGCTGCGGTTGGAGCGCTCTCAAGCAGTTTGGAAGGGAGGACCTGCTCGGGAAGAGCATAGATTCGCTTGAACTTGGTGCGACCACCGGAGACCAGTGCTCCACAGTAAAACATTCTTTCCAGAGTCTGCTTAACATCACTCCAACCCCACCAGGCGCCCTTTCGGCTGTGGTCCGGATGTTCGAAGTCGCTCGTGGTAAGCGGGCCACGCGCTTTTAGTTCCGCAACAATCCAATGCCCAAGATGCTCGTCCCAGTTGCGGTAACGATTCTCTGACATCCTCCAGTGAAACAAAGGGAGATCTTCGGTTTTGATTATGGATGCTTCGTGAGCCCAGTATTCAATCAACTTGGGATTGAATCCGCCGGTTAGCCGATCGAGTTCAGACTTGTCGTAACGTCCGAGTCGAGAAAAAAGTGGAAGATAATGAGCACGCTCAAATACGTTTACGGAATCCACCTGAAGCAAGTTGGTTCGGTTCACAACTTCAAGAACGCTGGTCGGTTTCGAATCGATGAATCCAAGTGAGTTAAGTGCTACGGCTCTTGCCTCGGTATTCGACAGGCTCAGTTGGGGCTTCACAAACTAAACTCTAAAACAGAACTAACCGTGAGGAACCAATGGCCAAGCAAGCAAAAGTCTCAACGCCGTCACTCGAAGCTTTCGAGCACGCTGAGATTATTGTGCGCCAGGTGGCGCATGTAACGCCGATTCTTTACAGCAACGCGCTTTCTGAGATGTTGGGGGTTGAGGTTTTCCTAAAGGCCGAGAACCTTCAGCGAACCGGTGCATACAAACTTCGCGGTGCTTACCACCGCATGAGCAAACTCACGGCAGCCGAACGCAAAAAGGGTGTGGTTGCGGCATCGGCTGGCAATCACGCACAGGGTGTGGCTCTGGCAGCCAAGAAGTTGGGAATCAAGGCAACCATCTACATGCCGATTGGCGCATCGCTACCGAAGTTCGCAGCAACCAAGCACTACGGTGCAAATGTGGTGCTCGAGGGTGCGGTCTTTGCCGAGACTCTAGCGGCAGCTCAGGCCTATGCTGCCAAGAAAGGCGCCATCTTCATTCCACCATTTGACAACCTAGACGTGGTGCTTGGGCAGGGAACCGTTGGTCTGGAGATTTTGGACCAGGTTCCTGATGTCGCTAACGTAATCGTTTCGATTGGCGGGGGTGGTTTGGCCGCCGGCGTATCTTCCGCGGTTCAGGCTTACGCTTCCATGCACAAGCGCAAGATAAAGGTTTTCGGAGTTCAGGCGGAGCACGCAGCTTCTTACGTACCGTCCCTCAAGGCCGGGCACCCGGTTCAG
>JBIKJD010000137.1:0-3031 GCA_044361205.1 Rhodoluna sp. | reverse complement strand
ACGGCGGATTGCCGGAATGGTGGTTCGCCCGGAGCCTGCCGACATCAAGGCTCCGACGATGGACCTGACCATGTTGTGACAGAAAGCGTCGGCTTCGATTTCAATGTCCACGACGCCATTCGCGCGTCGCTTCACCGAAATCTCGCGCAGCTCGCGAATCGTCGTGGTTCCTTCGCGTTCTTTGCAGAACGCCCTAAAGTCGCGTAGGCCCATGAACTCCTGGGCGGCGGCTACCATTGGCTCGGTCTCCAGATGCCAGAGTATTTCTAGCATGTAGCGAGAGGTCATTGGGTTCGGAGTCACGCTGCGGTCGGCGATGCTGTAGCGGTAGCGCCGGCTGAGCGCTGAGTACCGTGCGTGAAAGCCTGGGTCCGCTTCTTCGAAAGAAGTTACTCGAACATCCGGGTCAATGATTTTGTTCAGTCGCTCGGCAACCCCATGACCGCGACGTATGCGCTTCAGTTGTTCCGGAGTTAAATCCAGGTGTGCGACTTGGGCTTGAGCGTGCACACCAGCATCGGTTCGGCCGGCAACGCGCATGCGAAAGTCTTCGTCGTCTTCGCCAAAGATCTTCACCAGGCCACTGAGAAGTTCGCCGGCAACAGTGCGATGGGCTGACTGCTTAGTGAAACCATAGAAGTCTGTGCCATCGTAGGCAAGGTCGATCCTATAGCGAAAGCGCCCGTCAACCGGTGGGTTGGCGGGCGCTTTCATAATGATCTGCTTTTGCTATGCCTATTCGGCCGAAGAAGCGTCTGCGTCAGCTACTGGAGCTTCAGCTTCGGCTGCTGGAGCCTCTTGTTCTGCAACTTCTGCTGGCGATTCGTTTTCTTCTACAGCAATTTCGGCTGCGTCTTCCGCGGCAACCTCGTCTGCGGCAACTTCGTCGGCTACAACTGCGGCAGCAACAACTGCGGCGGCCTTTACAGCGTTCTCAATCTTTGGCTTCTTGTTAACTGCCTTAGGGTTCACTGGCTCAAGAACAAGTTCGATTACCGCCATTGGAGCGTTGTCGCCCTTGCGGAAACCTAGCTTGGTGATGCGAGTGTAACCACCTGGGCGGTCTGCAACCAGAGGTGCAACTTCAGCGAAAAGCTTGTGCACAGCGGTTTTGTCCATTAGCTGGGCAATAACACGACGACGAGCTGCTAGGTCGCCGCGCTTTGCGAAGCTAACTAGACGCTCAGCCAACGGACGTAGACGCTTAGCCTTGGTCTCGGTGGTTTCGATGCGACCGTGCAGGAACAGCGAGGTTGCCATGTTACGAAGCATGAGGCGCTCGTGAGCTGGTCCTCCACCTAGTCTTGGGCCTTTTGTTGGGGCTGCCATTTGTTTCTCCTATTAGATTTCTAGGCGGGCCGGCTTACGCCCGGCCTTCCTCGTCAATGTCGGTGAATGCTGCATCGTTGCTGCTAGCGCTGAAGTAGGTGCCCTCAAAGCCTGGAAGTGAGTCACGGAAACGCAGACCCATTGAGTACAGCTTGTCGCGAACCTCGTCAACCGACTTCGATCCGAAGTTGCGGATGTTCATCAGCTGGTCTTCGGTTAGGTTGGTTAGTTCGCTGACGGTGTTGATTCCTTCGCGCTTCAAGCAGTTGTAGCTGCGAACGGTCAGCTCTAGTTCTTCGATTGGAGTCGAAAGCTCTGGGGAAAGAGCGAAGTCAGCAACTGCCGAACCCATCTCGATACCCTCTGCCTCGGCGTCTAGGCTTGCAGCCAAACCGAATAGTTCAACAAGAGTCTTACCTGCAGAAGCGAAAGCTTCCTTTGGCTCCATTGAAGACTTGGTCTCAACGTCTACAACTAGCTTGTCGAAGTTGGTGAACTCACCGGCACGAGTTGCCTCAACGCGGTAAGAAACCTTTAGAACTGGCGAGTAGATCGAGTCAACTGGGATAAGACCGGTGTCGTCTCCCATGTGACGGTTCTGGCTTGCCTGAACGTAGCCACGGCCACGCTCGATGATTAGCTCAACCTCGAACTTAGCCTTAGCCGAAATGTTGGCAATGACTAGTTCTGGGTTGTGAATCTCAACGCCTGCAGGAACATCAATGTCCTTGGCGGTAACAACACCGGCTGCACTCTTCTTTAGGTGAGCAACAACTGGTTCGTCGTTGGTTGACGAAACGACAAGGTCCTTGATGTTGAGAAGGATTTCGGTGACGTCTTCCTTCACGCCCTCAAGAACGCTGAATTCGTGTAGAGCACCGGCGATGCGCACGTGCGTTACAGCTGCACCTGGGATCGACGATAGAAGGGTACGACGGATTGAGTTACCTAAGGTGTAACCGAATCCTGGCTCTAGTGGCTCGAGGGTAAATACCGAGCGGTTAGGTGCCTGGACGTTTTCCTTTAGTTCTGGACGCTGGCTAAATAGCACTACTTGTTTCCTTTCATCTAGACATCCACTATTTGATGTCTATTTGCTTCCCCGATCAGTGGCCACTGACCAGGCTTTGGAGTTTTAAAGCTGGGTTTGAGGCGTTGAACGCGTTAGACGCGGCGACGCTTCGGTGGGCGGCAACCGTTGTGAGCCTGTGGGGTTACGTCCGAGATCGAACCAACCTCTAGGCCTGCTGCCTGAAGTGAACGGATTGCGGTTTCGCGACCAGAGCCTGGGCCCTTCACGAAAACGTCTACCTTCTTTAGACCGTGCTCCTGAGCCTTGCGAGCTGCAGCCTCGGCTGCCATCTGCGCGGCGTAAGGGGTCGACTTACGTGAACCCTTGAAGCCAACGTCACCTGAAGATGACCACGAGATAACCGCACCGGTTGGATCGGTAATCGAGATGATGGTGTTGTTGAAGGTCGACTTGATGTGAGCCTGACCAACAGTGATGTTCTTGTTGACCTTTTTGCGTGGCTTGCGCGCTGCGCCGGCCTTTGCTTTTGGTGCTGCTGCCATGATTTCTCCTGAATTCCTATGGACGTCGTTAGTGCCGAATGGCTACTAGCGAGTCGCCTTCTTCTTGCCGGCTACGGTGCGCTTTGGACCCTTGCGAGTACGAGCGTTGGTCTTGGTACGCTGACCG
>JBIKJD010000025.1:0-11426 GCA_044361205.1 Rhodoluna sp. | reverse complement strand
CAAAGAGCCGCGGACGTCTTTGAGTTCCAAATGAATAACCGAATAGCGCAGGGCCTTTTTTCTTTTCCCGCAACGAGGTACTGATGAAGACGTTCTTCCGAAAAATGTTTTGCTAACAACTCCCAATTTGCTATTTCGAGTTGGCCGTCTTCCATGTTATCCTTGCCTCAGAACACCCCGGAACCGTCCCTGTAACACGAAAGTGTCGATCAAACGGCCGGGGTTAATTCATTTAAAGATAGGCAATTCCAGTGTTCGGTGGGCCAACCAAAATGTTCTTGTGGATAAATGTGCACGTTTAGTCGTAGTTTGGGAAGAACTTTAGGGTGAACCAAAGCTCTTTTCCGGCGGCAACTTGCTCTTTGATCCAGTCTTTTGGCAGAGCCCGACCCATCCCCTTTTTCTTGGAGAATTCGAAAGTGCAATCCTGAAGGATTTGGTTCACCATGTCTTCGCGAACCAAGAAGGTGTGATATCCCTCTTCCATACCGGGTTCGTACCTCTTCTTTCCAGCCCAGCAGGCGATGCAGTGTTTATCCTCATTGACTCGAGCTGGGTCATAGTGCTTTCGAAAGGCAGCTATCGCGGCCATGTAGTTTTCGTACTCACACGCAACCCCCGCGATGTTGGCACCATATATTTCTACATTGTCTGGCAATCCGGCCATGTTTTCCCCTATCTCTTTGTTGGTTAGGTCTTATCCCTCGTCTTCGTCCCAGTCGTCCTCGGGTTCTGGATCGACCTCTGGATAAACATCGACGTCGCCGGGTAGGTCGCTTTCGGCGGCGGCTGATTCGTTGGCTTCTTCCCAAGCTCTATCGGCCACGGCTCCAAGTGGTTCGGTGGAGAGCGGGAGTTCTTTTGCGTTTGCCATCCAGGTTAGGCCCGCGGCAGAGAGTGGAATTAGCGCAAGTGCATGTTGGTATCGGCCGGCAAGGCGTTCGCCTTCTTCGATTTCGAGTTCTTCGACCCTGTATTTGTTGAGGTTGTCGGCGATGTCGGCCCATTTGACTAGACGGGCTAGTTTGTTGGCGTTGATGGCTTGGTAGTAGTCGTCTTTGGATACAGCTGGTTTGCGAGTGAGAAGTTCCACTATTTCAATAGAACGTGGCGTGAAACCGAGGGTTAGAAGGTCTTCCTTCTCGAAACGCTGACTGCCGTTTTCTCCGGAATCCTCGATGACGTCGTGGAGGAGGGCTGCGACCTCACAGTCTTCCCCCGCTTGGCGGTCGAGGGCTTGGAATTCTGGGTTGGTGAGAAGGTTGCGATGAACGCGAAGTGGGTGGTCGATGTAGTTCTTACCGAGTTTGTCTACCTGCCCTGCGTGAGCAAGCTCTGCGACTTCTCTGGCTAGCTGAACCTTCGCATTTTCCATTTATCTCCCCTAACCCTCACTTTTATTGTCGGGGCAGCGTAGGACATTTTTGTGATGGGCAAAAAAGTTGAGGGCCGCAGTTTTGCGACCCTCAACTTTTTCAATTAGTTCTAGGAAAGAACGTCGTCGACCATCTTGCCGTGGTGAACCTTGCGGATCGATGCCACAACTAGGCCGAGGATTGCTGCCACGAACGGCAGTAGCACGAGGCTCCAACCGAGGGTACTCAACTGCCAAGCGCTTTCTGGAAGCGATGGGTCTACACCTTCAGGGGCGGTTCCAGCCAAGAGGTTGAAACGGCTCATGAGTAGGTAGAGTCCGAAGCTTAGAACTAGGGCGCTGGCGATTGGAGCAATCTTGCTCTTCCAAACGTTTTCTCCACCCTCACGCATGAAGAACACTACGACAGCTAGGCTGACGAGGATTTCAACGAAGAAGATCGAGATTGCGGTGATCGAGCTCATCCAGAAGAACAGGTTCAAGATTGGGTCAAGACCGGTTACTGCGAAGATGATGATTACTAGAGCGGCTAGTGCTGAGGTTAGAAGCACTCCGGCCTGAGGGGCACCGGCAGGGTTGGTGCGAGCAAACATGCCGCCCAAGACACCGCTACGGCCCATGGCGAAGAAGTAGCGCGAGGTTGCGTTCTGGAAGGCAAGCAAACCTGCAAACAAGCTGGAGACTACCAACCAGCCCATGATCTGGGTTAGCCAGTTGCCTACATAAACATCGGTTAGGCCGAAGAGTACGCCGGCTGGGTTAGCTAGAGGCACGCCTTCAACCGACGAGTACTCGATGATCTTGTCTGGAAGAGTTGCCACTCCCATACCGGTAACCATTGCTAGCGACACGATTGAGAATACTGCGGTGATGATTCCGATCGCCCAGTAGGTTGCCTTGGCCACAGTCTTCTTTGGGTTCACGGACTCTTCGCCATAGATTGCAGTTGCTTCGAAACCAATGAACGAAGCAAAGGCAAAAGCGATTGCGATTCCAGCGCCACCGGCGATGCCACCCATGAGGATGTTTTCAGGAGCGAAAGAGGCAGCTAGGTTGACGCCGCCGTCTGGGCCCCCGTTGATCAAGATTGCTCCTGCGACGATTAGAAGGCTTAAGACTTCTGCAATCAATAGTGTTCCAAGAACCTTGGCACCAACGTCAACGCTCAGCAGTGAAAGGCCGGTCACCAGCGCCCAGGCAACTAGGGTCCAGATGTACCAAGGGATGTCGATTCCCATGCTTGCCATCTGGCCAGCCATTAGGCCGCCGAAGAATCCGTAGATGGCGAGCTGAATGGTGATGTAACCAACGATTGAGGTAAAGGCGCTAGCAACTCCGGCCTTTGGCCCGAATGCTTTTCCTACGTAGGCAAAAAATGCGCCAGCATTGGTTACTCGGTTGCTCATCGCTGCATAACCAACGCTGAATAGAAGTAGTGCTAGACCTACTGCAAGGTAGGTGCCTGGTGTTCCGGTTAGGTTTCCTGCAAGCATTGCAACCGGCACTGCACCGGTCATACCCACGAGTGGTGCTGATGCTGCGACAACGAAGAAGACGATGCCGGCGACGCCGAGTCTTCCCTTGCGAAGCGACTTACCGTCGCTGTTTTCTGAAGACATTTACTTTCTCCTCTTTGAGTATTCGTTCACATCCGAACGATTTAATAAGAATGCTCTTACATGGCACCTTGGGGCAAGTTAGAACGCCGTGAAACGAAGGATTATTGCCGAATCGTTATAAACAGTTTTAGGGGCTATTGTTTGGCAACGAACGAATTCGCTAGTGTTGTTTTTATGTCTGAACTTAAAGGATTCTTCGCCCCACTCACACCCGGCGGAAATAGCTCGATTGCACCCAACATGCCTTGGTTTTACTCGGGCACACTGCTCACCGTTGAGTACCTGACCGACCCGCAGAATGTGCGCAACATGCTGCCTCCTGAGTTGGAACTAGCCGATGACCAGCCTGGAGCAGTGGCGCTGATTTGGGCGGACTGGCAAAGCTGCTCAACGGGCGGCGAAGAACTGCTTGATCCCCTTCGTTCTCAGTATCTAGAAACCTTTGCTGTGGTTCGTTGCAAGTATGAGGGGGTTACCTACTCGCGCTGTGTAGCGATCTGGGTTACCAAAGACTTCGCTCTAGCTCGTGGCTTCTTCCAGGGCTACCCGAAGAAACTTGGCTCGATGGGTGTAACCCGCGTGTTCAACCACGGCAAGGCTGCTCCGCGCCTAGAGCCCGGCGCCAAGATTGGTGCATCGCTGGCCGCCTACGACCATCGACTTGCCTCGGCAGTGGTCACCTTGCGCGAACCAAGCGACACCAACGGCTTTGTGAATGGCCACCCGATGCTTCACCACCGCTGGGTTCCATCAATCACCGCAGGTGCTGGAAACTCGCTCGATCAGATCATCACCATGAGTGGCGTTGACTTCGAAGGTGGGCAGGCTTGGAAGGGAGACGCCAAGCTAGAACTACACGACTCTCATTGGGATGAACTTGAGTCGATCCTGCCCGTGGAGAAAATCTTGGCCGGTTACTACCGCGAGGTTGGAACCACCTTCAACGGCGGAAAACTCGTCACCGATCGCTCAAACCCGAGCATTTAGGTTTATAAAAAAGAAGACTTTTTAGAAGTCGCGAAGGTATTCGTCGAGTTCCCACTTGGTTACATCGCGGGTGTGGTTCGGGTGAGCGGCGATGTATCGTTCGATTTCGTCGCGCTTCAAAACCACAAATGCCTCCACGAGTTGAGGTGACATTTGATCTACCAGGTGGGGATTGCCCTCAAGGCTGTCTAAAGCCTCGGTGAAGGTGCCTGGCAAGGTTGGTGCAGCTTCGTTGTCGTAAGCCATACCAACAGCGTCATCTGGGCATGCGAGTCCGCGTTTGATTCCGTCGAGACCAGCCGCCAAGATTCCGGCGATGACTAGGTAAGGGTTTGCAGCGCCGTCTCCGACTCGAACCTCAAGCCTGGTCCCCTGCCCACGCTCTGGTGGAACTCGAACCATGCAGCTTCGGTTGTCAAATCCCCAGTTGGCTCGGAACGGAGCCAGAGTGTCTGGTCCAAGGCGCTTGAAAGCGTTCACGGTTGGGTTTGTAATTGCCGTGAGGCTGTTCGCATTTGCGGTAATACCAGCGATTAGGCTCCTGGCGGTGTCGCTTAGGTTGCCGTGGCCATCGTGCATTTTGTTCACACCGGCAATGTCGGTGACCGAGAAGTGTAGGTGGAAGCCAGAGCCACCCTCGTCGGACCAAGGCTTGCCCATGAAAGTCGCAATCTTGTTTGAACGGTTCACAATGTCCTTGATTGCGGTCTTGAACATAAACGTGCGGTCGGCGGCATCTAGGGCATCCGAGTGCCAAAGGTTGATTTCGTACTGAGCTGGGCTGAACTCGTGATTGCCGGCGAAAACGCCGATGTTCATTCGGTCCAGTTGACGGATTAGGTTGAGAAACGTTCCATCTGGGTCAACGTTTGAACCGGTGGTGTAGACCTGCCCCGTGCGCTGGTGCTGGCGTTCGTAACCACCGTCTTCGGTGGCCTTGGCGATGTAAAACTCTAGTTCCGGTCCAACCACAGGCACTAAACCGATTTCGGTGTAGCCGCGGATTACCTTTTGCAACACCATACGTGGAGAGAACATGTTCTCTGACTCGTCTGGGTTTAGAGCGTCGACGATTGCATAGGCCACCCCTGGTTCCCAGGGCAGGTCGGTGATCGTTGAAGGATCTAGTTTGCTCACAAGGTCCTGGAGTCCGTCGGCGGCAATGTTGCCCGCTTCCAGCACATCACCGCGGACGGTTGTAACCCAAACGCCTTGACAAAACGCCGGGCCGTTGTGGGCTGCTTTGTCTAGTTGGCTGACCAGAACGTCTTTAGAGCGAGCAATGCCAAGGATGTCAGCATAAATGAAACGCAAAACGTCGATGTTGCGCTCTTTTAGTTCATCACGCAGTTTGATGAGATCAAGTGCCATTGCAACTCCTTTGTCATGGCCAATCGTTAGGGCTCAAACGAAATCATAATAGGCTTTGAAAACATAGGAAACTGTATTTTGAAATCGTAACCTTTCGGTTACAAACAAAAAGTTAGGCTGAAGAAATGAAAGCACTTTTTATCCAGCATGACCACATTTCACCCCCGGGTCCGGTAGCCGATCGACTTCGCCATCACGGATTCGACGTGGTTGAACAACTAGTTGTACCGGAAAGCTCATTTAGGGAACCAAACGTAACTTTTGAGTTTCCGAATCTCGACGACTACGACCTAATCATTCCGCTGGGTGCCCCGTGGGGAGCCTGGGACGACGCCTGCATCGGAAATTGGCTTCAGCCTGAGGTTGAGTGGATTCGCACCGCGGTTGAAACTGGCAAGCCCGTGTTGGGGATTTGCTTCGGCGGTCAGTTGATGGCTCGTGCCATGGGTGGATCGGTAGGGCGTGCGCCCAACTGTGAAATAGGTTGGAAAGATGTTTGGACCGACCGCCCCGACCTTGTGCCTTCCGGCCCCTGGTTCCAATTCCATTACGACCGTTGGGTAGTTCCGCCCGGTGCCACCGAGATTGCTCGTAACCCTTTTGCCTCACAGGCTTTCATCATCAACAATTCGCTAGCGCTGCAGTTTCACCCAGAACTGATTGGTTCGGCTCTGCAGGGCTGGCTGGACTGGGATGGCCGTGCGCTGGTTGAAAAAGATGGGCAAGACCCCGACGTGATGATGGCTCAGACCTACGCCTATGAAGAAGCCGCCACATTGCGCACTTACACGCTAATTGACGGCTTCTTGAAAGACATCGCCAAACTGATTTAGCGCAGGGTCACCTTTACGGGCATTCGCTTGATTCCGTGTACGAAGTTAGACCGTAGGTAATCGATTGGCGAAGTCAGCTCCACCTTGTCAATTCTTCCGATTAGGTCTTCGAACATCACGCGCATTTCGATTCGGGCGAGAGCGTTACCCAGACACATGTGAGGTCCGCCTCGGCCGAAGGTCATGTGCTCATTTGGATTTCTCAAAACATCCATGACGTCGGCACGGTCGAATACAGCCTCATCACGGTTACCCGATGCAAAGAACGGAACCACCTTTTCGCCCACCTTGAGTTTCACTCCACCAAGTTCAGTCTCTTTGGTGACAGTGCGACGGAAGTGATAGACCGGGCTGGCAAATCGCAAGAACTCTTCAACAGCCCAAGGAATAAGCTCTGGGTTCTCCTGAAGCAAAGCCAGCTGGTCTGGATACTCAATCAAGTTACGCATGGTGTGACTGATCGTGTGGCGGGTGGTTTCGTTACCGGCCACAACTAGGAGCAGGAAGTTGGTGTGGAAGTCGCGCTCGGTTAGCGGGATGCCGTCTGACATGTCGCCGTTCACCAGAACCGAAACCAGGTCGGTGCCGTCCTTGCCGCGTCGCTCGCGAGCCAAAGCGTCTCCATATTCGAAAACTTCTAGAGCGGCCGGCGACTTGAAAGGAACGAGTCGGTACTTTTCGCTTTCAGGGTCGCTGATCAAAACATCGGCGTGCTCTGGATCGTCGAAGCCGATCATTCGGTTACCCCAGTCGATCAGACGTCCGGAGTCTTCCTCTGGCACGTCAAGTAGTTTGACAAGCACGTTGATTGGGAAGTCCGCTGAAACTTCGGTGACGAAGTCGAACTCCTTTTGGGCAAAAGCATTGTCAAGAGTGGTTGCGGTTAGACCTCTCAGGAAGGTTTCATAGCGACCAACGGCAGCGGGGGTGAACTGACCCTGCAAGAGGCGACGCAAGGCTCGGTGACGTGAGCCGTCGGTCTCCAGAAGTGACCGGCGAGCTTCCTCTTGTTCGGCGTCAACTTCTTCAAGATTTGTGAATCGCTCCGAAGTGTAGGTGTCAGAGTCTCTTAGCACCTTGACGATGTCGTGGTATTTCATCACCGAGTAGAAGCCGCTGTTTGGTGCTTCTTCTTCGTTCCAGTGAACCGGTTCTTCGTTGCGAAGGGTTTTGAAGGCCTCCCAGGGCGCTCCACCTTCGAAAAGATCTAAGTCGGCCAGGTTGATATCTTTCGCTGAAGACATGGGTACTCCTAGATTGTTTGGATACGAACAATCTAGACCGAAAAGGTCTCAATTGGTGAACATTGTTCGAATTGTTATTTTTCATCGTCATAGTCTGCGAAAATTGGTTGTTCACTAGATTGAACGCTAGGAAAAGAGAGACATGGCCGGAGCGCACACACTTAGGGAAACCGAACGTCACGTTGACGAGCGACTCTCCGGCATGGACATCGACTTTCAGGCGATGGCGGTTACCTCAAATCTTTTCCGTGCGGCATCGGCGGTTCGCAACCATTTGGAGCGAAGTGTTCTCGCGGCGCACGATTTGTCATGGTCGGCATTTGTGGTGCTATGGGTGGTTTGGATTTGGGAAGACATCGAAACTCGTGACATCGCTGCCGAGGCAGGATTCTCAAAGGCCACTCTGACCGGGGTGCTAAACACCCTGGAAAAGCGCGGTTTGTCGACACGCAAGCGGAGCCCGAACGACGGGCGACTGGTCATTGTCTCGATGACCGCCAAGGGCCGCAAGTTGATGGAGCAGCTCTTCCCGCTATTCAACAAGCAAGAACAGTTCGTGGCTTCTGCGTTGAGTGCCAGCGCTCAGCCAATAGTGGCCGACGGTCTTCGCAAGATCACGGAACTAACCGAACCCGCCAGCGAAAACTAGCCGCGGGCGGCCTTCACAAAGGCCTTCAAGATTTCTAGCTGGCTTGAGTCGTCGTCGTAGTTGTCTTCCGGGTGCCACTGGAGACCAAATGCCCAAGCCTTGGCGCTGTCGTAGCGCACTGCCTCAACATGCCCTTCCGATGCGAATGCGATCGGCACGACCCCGCGACCTAAGTCCTTAAGGATTTGGTGGTGGAAACATGAAGCCTGAACGTCGGGGGTCTTGAGGCCGAGTTCATTGATGTTTGACTCAAAGTGAATCTTGGCAACGTGGTGGCGGTGCGGTTCACTCATGTGCTGGAGTAGGGTTCCTCCCAAGGCGACATTGGTGACCTGGGTGCCGCGGCAGATTGTTAGCAGCGGAAGTTCGCTTTGGAAGACGTAGTTCACCAAATCCAGATCGACTTCATCCTGAAGTTCGTCGACGCCGTAAATCTGGTCGGAGCTTGGCTCTTCTCCATAACGTTTTGGGTCTACATCTGACCCGCCAGGCATGATTACGCCATCGATATCGGCCAAGCGTTCGTCCCAGTTGCTGCCTGCTACTGGAAGCAGGGTAATTGGCTCGCCACCGGCTGCCCAAACTAGTTCGAGCAGTCTGCGTGCGTTCACTACCGCCGCGTAGCGAGTGACGGTGGTACCTTCCGCGAACCGACCGAGGATTGCGATTCGAGGTCTGCGCTCTGATGCCATTAGGTAATCTCCAAATTGTTATAAATTCAGTGAAATCTTGCTCTAACTATGCCATAAAGTAAATCATTAGTAACCGAACGAATATTGTTCGTTGAGTATTTTGACGAAGGAGCCAGGCGTTGACCAGCATTGAAATTGCCGGCGCGAGCATCGACACTCGCCACTACATAAATGGGCAACGAGTAGCTTCTGCCGAAACTTTCAAAAACACCTCACCGATTGATGGCAGTTTTCTAGGAGATATCGCCAGTGGTGGGCAAGCTGAGGTCGATGCCGCTGTAGCAGCCGCCAAAGCCGCTTTTCCCGGTTGGTCGAAACTTGGGCCAAAGGGTCGTGGTGAGTTACTTCACAAACTCGCCGACCTAATCGAAGCGAACATTGAAACTCTTTCCCAACTAGAAACCAGCGACAATGGTTCGCTGCTGCGGTCTCACCGTCGTGGAGTCATGCCACGAGTGGCGATGAACATTCGATTCTTTGCCGACTACGCAATCAACGATCTACACCACCCGAACTTCGAGACCCGCGGTCACACCAACGTGGTTTCCTGGGACCCATCGGGGGTAACGGCAATTATCACGCCTTGGAACGCGCCGCTAATGCTTGCCACCTGGCGAATCGGACCTGCGCTTGCTGCCGGTGACACCGTAGTTTTGAAGCCCGCCGAATGGACCCCGCTCTCGGCTTCATTCTTTGCCGACCTAACCAAGCAGGCCGGCTTTCCAGATGGTGTTTTTAACGTTGTCCAGGGTTTCGGCGCCAAAGCCGGCGCGGCTCTGGTCTCGCACAAAGATATTGCTCGAATTGCTTTCACTGGGTCGGTGCCAACAGCCAAGGTGATTGCCAAAGCGGCTGCCGAAAATCTGACTCCGGTTTCCTTCGAACTTGGCGGTAAGAGCCCGCTCGTGATCTTTGAAGACGCCGATCTAGACCTAGCCGCAACCATTGCGGTGGAACAATACGACAACGCCGGGCAGGTGTGCCTTTCTGGAACTCGAATCTTGGTTCACGAAAGCATCGTCGAGGCCTTCTCCGTGAAGTTCCGCGAGCGCGCTGCCCAGGTAAAGCAGGGCGACCCTCGTGATGAGACGACCGACATTGGACCACAGATTCACCAGGTGCACTTCGACCGGGTCAAGGGATTTGTCGACCGAGCCAAGAGCGAAGGTGCCAACATCGTCATTGGTGGTACCCCGAACCAAGACCTTGGTGGCCTCTACTTCAGGCCAACCCTTGTGCTAAATCCTGCTCCCGGCAGCGAGATAGTAACGGATGAAATTTTCGGCCCGGTCCTGTGCATGCAGACCTTCAGCAACGATGACGAAGCTGTGCAGATGGCGAACGACACCGAATTCGGTTTAGCCGCAACAGTCGTAACCGGTAGTCGTGAAAAAGCCGACCGAGTAACCGCCGACCTAGTGGCAGGCACGATCTGGGTGAACTGCTTCTTTGTGAGAGACCTGCGAGCTCCATTCGGCGGCTCGAAGAAGAGTGGTATCGGCCGTGAAGGTGGCGTTTGGTCATTCGACTTCTACGCAGACGTAAAGAACACCGTGTTTTCTCCAAACGGATGGAAGGAATAGAAAAATGGGTGAAGTAGTAGGTGCAGCACTCTTGGCACACGTGCCAACAATCATGCTGCCGGAAGCGGTTCGCAAGGACCTCAATGAAGGTAAAGAGCTAAGTCTCGTACCTGGATTGAAGAAGCTTCGCAAAGATGTCTTTGAGACTATGGACTACGACACCGTCGTGGTTCTAGACAGCCACTGGGCGACCACGGTTGAGTTCGTAATCACCTCGGCCGCCGAACGCTCTGGTTTGTTCACCTCCGAAGAACTTCCGCGTGGCATGACCCAGATTCCTTACGCCATCAAAGGCGACCCGGAACTCGCAAAGTCGGTTAGCAACTACGACGAGAAGAACGGGACTTGGATCACCCCAATTTCCGACCCGCACCTGCCAATCTTTTACGCAACCGTAAATCTTTGGCACTACCTAGGTCGCGGCCTCGACGACAAGGCGTGGATCTCGATGTCGGTTTGCCAGACCGGAACTCCGGAAGACTTCATTCGCGCTGGTCGAGCACTGGGCGAAGCTATCCGCGACTCTGACCGCAAAGTGCTGCTTCTGGCTTCCGGTGCTCTCTCCCACACCTTCCACAAGCTGCGTGATTTGCGCAAGCATGAGGCTAGCGACCCGAAGCACATCTACACCAAAGAGGCCTACGAGTACGACCTTAAGGTCTTGGATTGGATGCAGGCAGGAGACCACAAGGCTATCCTGGACGACTTCGACACCTTCAAGAAGTACAAGCCAGAAGCCGGTTTCTACCACTACCTGGCCATGGCGGGCGCCATCGGTGAAGAAGCCTGGAAGTCAAAGGGTGAGCTTTACAGCGAGTACGAAAACTCCATCGGCACCGGCCAGGTGCACGTATGGTTCCCTGCCCAAGAGGGTGGATTCCCTAAACCTAAGGACGTGAGCCTCTCTCGTGACTGAATTTAGAAGAATCCTCCTCGACGGCTATCCAATTCAGGTTGAACGAGCAGGCGAAGAGTTAATTGCACCGGATGGTCGAAAGATTGCCATCAAGGACGCCATTCACCTAGCGCCGAGTGAACCGACCAAGATCGTGGCGGTGCACCTGAACTACGAC
>JBIKJD010000024.1:0-11536 GCA_044361205.1 Rhodoluna sp. | reverse complement strand
ACCAGCGGTCCACTTAGAACACCGATGTATCCGATTTCTTCTGCTTCCTGCTTGAGCTCGACAAATTCCTCTGGCTTCACCCATCGAGTCACGGGGTGGTGCCTGACTGATGGTCGCAAGTACTGTGTGATTGTGATGATGTCTGTACCGGCTTGGTGCAGGTCTAGTAAGGCCTGCGAGATTTCCTCGCGAGTCTCACCCATACCTAGGATTAGATTCGACTTGGTAACCATGCCTGCAGCGCGTGCCTGAGTCAAAACGTTCAGAGAGCGGTCATAGCGGAACGCTGGCCGAATTTCCTTAAAAATCCTTGGTACCGTCTCCAGATTATGTGCGAACACCTGAGGCTTCGCGTCAAAAACCTGCCCGAGCAATTCCGGTTTGCCTGAAAAATCAGGGACCAAAATCTCCACTCCAGTGCCTGGCGACTGCTTGTGAATTTGTCTTATGGTCTCGGCGTATAGCCAAGCACCCTCATCGGGTAGGTCGTCACGAGCGACACCGGTCACGGTGGCGTAACGAAGGTTCATGCGCGCTACGGACTCTCCAACTCGTCGTGGTTCGTCAGCATCGAAGTCGTCGGGCTTCCCGGTATCAATCTGGCAGAAGTCACATCGACGCGTGCATTGCGAACCGCCGATTAGGAAGGTAGCTTCACGGTCTTCCCAACATTCGAAAATGTTTGGACAGCCCGCCTCTTGGCAAACGGTGTGAAGACCCTCGGTTTTCACCAACGATTGCAGTGCTTGGTACTCAGGCCCCATCTTGGCACGGGTTTTTATCCAGTCGGGTTTCTTTTCTATAGGGGTCTGTGAATTGCGAGCCTCAATTCTGAGTAGCTTGCGTTCTGGCTTTACTTCACTCACTTAGGTGACCTTGCCTATTTCTCCGAGGTGATTTTTCACGATCTCAGCTGCGTATTTAGGGGAAATCTCTTTACCCGTCAATTCTGTCAGGGTGCTTGTTTTTGCGTCTGAGATTCCGCAGGCGATTATGTTTTCGTAAGGCTGAAGTGAGTTGTTGCAGTTCAATGCGAAGCCGTGCATCGTCGTATGGTCCGCCACTCGGATTCCAATCGCGGCCACCTTGACGTGGGTTCCATCAATCGGATACCAAACACCAGACCTACCTGCGACTCTTTCGGTCAACAAACCCATTTCGGCGATTGAGTCGATTAGAACTTGCTCGAGCCATCGAACGTAACCAACGACGTCGATGGGTCTTGGTAACTGCATGATCGGGTATCCCACCAGCTGACCTGGGCCATGCCAGGTGATCTTGCCACCTCGGTCGGTCTCAATTACCGGTGTGCCATCCTGTGGAAGTTCCTCTGCGTCGGTTCTTTTACCTGCTGTATAGACAGGGGAGTGCTCCAAGAGGATAACGGTGTCGGACCTGGCTCCAGAAGCAACGTCGCGGTGAATCTCACGCTGAAAGTCCCATGCCTCTTCGTAGCCTACGAATTCAGGCTCGAATCCAAGATCGATGAAGGTGGGCATGGTTCGATTCTAATTCGTTTGCAACTTACTAACAGATCGCATTCAATTTATCGATTCAGTCGGTTAATGAACAATCCTGTTTTTATGGGAGCTCACGAGTATGTAAAGGGACGCAAGGCTGCATGGAAAGGGCAAGGTTTAGTTATCACTTTCCGAGGAGAACATCTAGAAATGAAGTTTGCCCCTCACTTCAAGTCGTGGCCAAAAATAGTCCGAAGACTTGAGAATCAAGGCTCCTCGTGTGAGCTGAAACTGGTGGGAAAAACCTTGTCCGTGACAACCACGGCAGAACTCGAACGCATCCAATCGCTACTTGGGAATCGAAGGATGATAAAAAAGCCAAAACTACGGCCAATTCTTGTGGTACTAGTTCTCTTGGTATTCGGCGCTATTTCATTCACTCTTCAGCCTCACAACGATTCAACAAAATTGAAAGTTGAGTCAACACTTAACGACGAGTGCGGAATTGATTACCTCACGAACGCAATAATTTCGGATTTGCCAAATCCAAATCTTCTTAATAGAACAACGAGTAGCTTAGGTGGAATAGAGTCTGGAACTTTTGTCTGTAACGACAACCGCTTCAGCTACACGCTATCGCTCAAAAATCCGAAGCGCGTAATTAGTTTGCTGAAACTAGATCCCTAGATTTGCTTCGAAAGCCGCTGCCTCTAGTCTCGACTTGATGTCGACCAAGAAACGGCTCGCGTCGGCACCATCAACTAGACGGTGGTCATAAGACAAAGCAAGGTACACCATGCTACGGATTGCAATTGAGTCGTTTCCGCTCTCGTCGGACACTACAACAGGGCGCTTGCTGACGATACCGGTTCCCAATATGGCTACTTGAGGCAGGAAGACCACAGGAGTGTCGAACAAAGCTCCTCGTGAGCCAGTGTTAGTGAGTGTGAAGGTCCCCCCACCTAACTCGTCTGGCTTGAGTTGATTGCTTCGAGTCCGTGCGGCTAGGTCTGCGATGGACTGTGCGATCTGAGCAATGTTCAAGTCGCCTGCCGAACGAATAACTGGGGTTAGAAGTCCACGTTCTGAATCCACAGCGAAGCTGATGTTTTCGGTGGGGTGGTAAATGATATTTTCACCCTCGATAGATGCATTTAGCTTCGGGTGTGAACGTAGCGCTTCGGCAGCTGCCAGCGTGAAGAAAGGCATGTAGTTCAACTTGACGCCCGCTCGCGCGGTGAATTCTGCTTGAACCTTTGCGCGAAGTGCAGCAATCCTGGTTACGTCAACTTCAACAACTGTGGTCAACTGGGCGCTTGCCTGCATGGAGGCAACAGCGCGCTCTGCCAAAACCTTGCGCAGTCGCGACATCGGTTCAGTCTGACCGCGTAGTGCAGAAACCGAAACTACCGGTGCGGTTGCAGGTACGGTTTGGATTGAACCGGTTGCGGCAGCGAGAACGTCATCCTTGCGAATACGTCCGCCAATGCCCGTGCCTGCAACTGCCGACAAGTCGATTCCGCTTTCCGAAGCTAACTTACGGACAAGAGGAGTTACGTAACCGGCATCAGAAACCGATGGGGTGGCAACCGGGGCCGAAGGGGCAGTCACTACAGGCGCTGCTACAACTGGAGTCGGAGCGACAGGTGCGGCTACCGGTGGAGCGAAGGGTGGCGCAATTGGTGGCGCTACTGGAGGTGCAACGGGTGCTTCGACAACGGGCGCGGCTACTGCAGGCTCTGGTGCGGCAACTGGTGCGGGAGCGGCGCCGGAACCAGTCCCAATAACGGCTAGGGGAGCGCCAACCTGAGCGGTCTCGTCTTCCTGCACCAGAATCTGCTCAAGTACTCCAGCAAATGGCGATGGAATCTCGGTGTCCACCTTGTCGGTTGAGATTTCAACTAAAGGCTCGTCTACCGCAACGGTGTCTCCGACTTTTTTTAGCCAGCGAGTTACGGTGCCCTCAGTCACGCTTTCGCCAAGTGCTGGCAATAGTACGTTGTCGCTCATTACTTACTTATCTCCTAGATAGGGTTTCAAACTTAGTTTATGCGTGTGCGTGAAGCGGTTTGCCTGCCAAGGCTAGGTGAGCTTCACCAATTGCCTCATTCATGGTCGGGTGCGCGTGTACCAGTGCGGCGACGTCTTCTGGGTAAGCCTCCCAGTTAACAATTAGCTGTCCCTCACCGATTTGCTCACCTACGCGGGAACCAATCATGTGGACGCCGATTACCGGCCCATTGTTTTTACGAACTAACTTGATGAAACCGGCAGTGCCGAGGATCTGGCTCTTACCGTTTCCGCCAAGGTTGTACTCGTAGGTTGAAACGTTCTCCGATCCGTAAACTTCCCTTGCTTTAGCTTCAGAGAGGCCGACGCTAGCAACTTCAGGTTCGCAGTAGGTGACCTTCGGGATCCCGTTCTCGTCGATGATTGCGGGGTTTAGTCCAGCAATCTGCTCTGCGATAAAAATTCCTTGTGCAAAGCCGCGGTGAGCAAGCTGTAGACCAGGAACAATATCTCCGGCGGCATAAACATTTGGAAGGTTGGTTTGAAGTCGTTCGTTGGTAAGAACGTAACCGCGGTCCATTGCGATTCCCTGTTCTTCATAACCCATTCCAGAAGTATTTGGTCCGCGACCAACTGCCACCAACATTAGGTCGGCTTCAAGTCGGGTTCCATCTTCAAGTGAAACGATCACGCCATTAGCGTGCTGATCAACCGACGAAAATCGAACGCCTAGTTTGAAATCGATTCCGCGCTTGCGGTAGGCGCGCTCCAAGGCTTTACTGAGGGCTTCATCTTCATTCGGAACAAGGTGAGGCAATCCTTCAACGATGGTCACTTCGGTGCCGAATGACTTCCAGATCGATGCGAACTCAACTCCGATTACCCCACCACCCAGAACGATGACCTTATTAGGAACGAAATCCATCTGAAGTGCCTGCTCAGAGGTAATAACTCGACCACCGATTTCAAGACCGGGAAGCGAGCGGCTGTAAGAGCCAGACGCAAGGACGACGTCTGTGCCGGTGTAACTGTCACCATTGACGGAAATTGTGCGTGGTCCTACGAGTCGGCCTTCACCCGCGACAACTGTGATGTTTTTGCTTGTCACTAAGCCAGTTAGACCTTTGAAAAGACGGTCGACTATGCCATCGCGGTACTTGTTGACCTGGGTCATGTCTATGGACTGAAAGGTTGCGTTGACACCAACCTGAGCTGATTCACGAGTAACGTCTGCTACTTCAGCGGAGTGAAGAAGAGCCTTCGTTGGAATACAACCGCGATGAAGACAGGTGCCACCGAGCTTGTCCTTTTCAATTAGAGCCACACTCTTGCCTAGCTGCGCTGAGCGAAGTGCTGCAGCGTAACCGCCACTGCCTCCACCGAGAATTACGATGTCGAAATTGTGGTCAGCCACGTTTACTCCTAAATGATGCGGTTCCAGATTGAAAGTTTACTAGCCAATTTGCTTGGCAAGGGCAACCAGGGTTCTTACGTGAGATCCGGTAGCACCCTTTGGAACAACACCATAGGCTGCGCCTTCGTTGTGCGCTGTTGCGGCGATGTCTAGGTGAGCCCACTTGATGTTGTCGGACTCGCCTTTGGCTCGGTTTCCAACAAATTCCTGCAAGAACAAGCCACCGATTATGGTTCCACCAGAAGTATTTCCCATTTTGACGTTGGCGATGTCAGCAATGTCTGAGTCGATCAACTTTCTAAGGTCTTTAGCAAGAGGTAACGGCCAAACTAATTCACCTACCTCTTCAGCTGCAGACTGCACTGCTTCGACGGCTGCTTGGTCACCCATCAGACCAGCGTGTCGGTTTCCAAGAGCTATTTGAACCGCGCCGGTCAAAGTGGCCACGTCAATGATGTAGTCGGGCTTTGCTTCTGAGGCGAGCGACAGACCATCGGCTAGCACCAGGCGGCCTTCGGCGTCAGTGTTTAGAACTTCGATAGTCATGCCATTGCGAGCACGAATTACATCGTTAGGGCGCTGAGCCGTTCCGCTAGGCATATTTTCAGCGATGCAGAGCCAAGTGGTCACCTTAACTGGTAATTGCAACTTGGCGATGGCGATTGTTGCCGCTGCCACGCTGGCTGCGCCAGTCATGTCATAGTTCATCCCAATCATGTTTGCACCTGGCTTGAGTGAGAGGCCACCGGTGTCGAATGTGATTCCCTTGCCAACCAGAGCAAGGTGCTTTTTTCCGACCTTTGGTTTGTACTCGAGCTTTACTAGCCGTGGACCTCGCGATGAACCGAGACCAACTCCAAGAATGCCGCCGAGCCCTTCTTTAACCATGCGATCTTCTGCCCAGACCTGGACCGTGAGGCCCGCTGCTTTCGCAGCAACCGAGACCGCCTTTGCCAGAGATTCTGGGTAAAGATCCAGACCCGGCATGTTTACTAGGTCTCTAGTTAGATTGACGCTTTCGGTGAGAATTCCGATTTGATTTATTGCAGCAACAGATGGCTTGTGAGCCGAAATTACGGTCACACTTTGGACCTTGTTTTCTGCAGCTTTTTTCAAGCCTTTGTATTTGGTATGTAGATAGGTGCCTAGAGACGCGCCCTCTAGGATTGCCCCAACCTGTTCGGCATCCTTAGTTTCTAGGCCAATAAAGATGTCCTTGAATCCGGAAAGCTTTCGGCTAATCGTCGCACCAAGGTCCCGAAGGTCGTTCCTGTTGAGAGGCTTGGTGCCTATACCGATGAGCGCATATGTGGCCCCGTCCGGCGCGGGCAAACGCACTAAACTCTCAGGCTCGCAACTTGCACCGACATTCCCTAGGTCCACTTTGGCCAAGGAGCTGGTTTCGATTGGAGTCCCCGCCAGCACGAGGCGGTCACCTTTTTTCGTAACAGGAATAACGTAGACGGCGTTCTTGTTGAACGAAGTGAACTTGGCGATCGTGTTCAATTTTGGTGTAGTCATGTTCTTCAGCCTAGCGAAAGTAAAATGATTCTCGTGAATGGTTTCAGTCTTTTCAGTGAAGTGAGCCCGAAGGTTGATATTCCTTTCGGCTTGCGTTTAATTGGCAGTATTCACGGCTTCACGGACGCAGGTCAGGTTATTGACCAGATGGCCCACAACATTTTGAACAGGCTTGATTCTCAGTTGGTTATAACTTTCAACAATGACGAACTGCTCGATTACCGAGCCAGAAGACCCTCTATGTTCTTCGAAAAAGACCACCTTGCTACTTATGAACCATCGGTTTTGGGAATTTATCTAGTTAGGGACGAAGCCGGCTCTCCCTTTCTTTTTTTGCACGGGTACGAACCAGATTTCCGATGGGAAGGTTTTGCCGACGCGATTGAAGAGATTGTAGATCGCTTCGGCATAACTGACTTCACCTGGGTTCATTCCATTCCATTCCCTGTACCTCACACCCGTCCAGTTGGCATAACTGTGAGCGGAAATCGAACCGAGCTGATTGAGCGTTTCTCAGAGTGGCGACCGGAAACTCAGGTACCTGGAAATGTTGTTCATTTGTTGGAGTATCGTCTGTCGGGTCAAGGCCTTCCGGTTGTCGGCTTTGTTCTTTTGGTGCCGCACTACCTAAACGACTCTGACTATCCGAATGCTGCCGTCACCGGATTCGAACTAATTACAGCTGCTACTTCTTTGGTCTTTCCAACCGACCAGTTGAGAGCGGAAGGGGTTACGTTCCTTGAACGTCTGAACAGAAAATTGGAGGAGAACGAGGAACTTGCAAAACTCGTTTCCAATTTAGAGCAGGGTTACAAGTCCGACCGAGCAACCGGTTTCGGCGTGCAAATCGTCAAACCAAAAGCGGAAGAGCCGAATGCTGAAGAGATCGCCGCTGAGTTAGAAGACTACCTAGCGAACCGTCAGCAAAATAAGTCCGACGATTCCCTCTAGTCCAGGAATTTTCAAGCCAATCGGCTTGTTCACCTAAGCATCACTCAATGTCATTTTTTGTCTTTGAGGCGTGCCATAATTAGAGACGGACCCAGTCGTGCGCAATTTTGCGGATTTGACATGGGTCTTAGTACTGCCCGATTTCGGGTTGTGCACCTACCAGTGAGATGAGTCAAGTGGGGAAAGACAAGGCAAACGGCCAGGAGCCAGCCAAAAAGGGATTCATTAAGGGTCTCTTTAGTAAGTCGAGCACGCCGGCAGTAACCAAAGAGCCGAACGTGAAACCACCAGTTAAGGAAAAAACTCCAATTACGAAGTCAGCTACACCAAAGAAAACCCAAGTCAAAGACTCGACCGCTACCGCCAAGAAAACTCCTGCGAAGAAAGTTGAAACGGTAAAAAAATCGGATCCAAAAGCAGCAAAACCAGCTAAGGCCGAGCCCAAGAAAATTGACGTCAAGCCAGCAAATACCAAAAAGCCTGCAGCCAAGATAGAGAAGCCTTCTGTAAAACCTGTCGTCAAAGCCACAAAGGTCGAGAAGCCAGCTCCCAAAACTCCTGCTAAGTCAGCCAAGCCGGCTGCTTCAGCACCGAAGGCCAAATCGACCACTGGTCCTGAGGTAAAGCCAGCGAAGGCCACAAAATCTACCAAAGTCTTGGCTGCCAAGAAATCTAAAGTCATACTCGAGGACGATGAAGACGAAGAGTTAGATGACGTCGATTTAGTTCCGGTCGAGGATATCGTAAAGGAAGCAATCGCCGAGATCGACATCACTGAGGTTGAGGACACTCATGAAGACGATCCTGACGACGATCCAAACGCTAAAGAAAAAGAGTTGGCAGTTGAAGCTGGCGGTGGTTTCGTACTAAGCAACAAGGAAGTCGACGACATCCCTGTTCAAACTTCGGCAATTGTCGGGGCGACCGCCGACCCGGTCAAGGACTACCTTAAGCAAATCGGTAAAGTTGCTCTGCTAAATGCTGAACTCGAAGTTGAGCTCGCAAAACGTATCGAGGCTGGTCTTTACGCACACGAGAAATTGAACGCACCAAAAGCAAAATTTACCAAGGAGATGCAGTACGACCTCAATCGTGTTAAAAAGGACGGCGAGCGAGCGAAGAGTCACCTTCTCGAGGCCAATCTTCGATTGGTAGTTAGCCTCGCTAAGAGATATACCGGGCGAGGAATGCAATTTTTGGATTTGATTCAAGAGGGCAATCTTGGCCTAATCCGCGCGGTTGAAAAGTTCGATTACACCAAGGGGTACAAGTTCTCGACATACGCTACCTGGTGGATTCGACAAGCAATCACACGTGCGATGGCAGACCAGGCGAGAACAATTCGCATCCCGGTTCACATGGTTGAAGTAATTAATAAGCTGGCACGAGTTCAAAGGCAACTACTTCAAGATTTGGGACGCGAACCGACTCCGGAAGAACTGGCCAGGGAACTAGACATGACTCCGGAAAAGGTTGTCGAAGTTCAGAAGTACGGTCGCGAACCAATCTCATTGAGCACACCACTTGGTGAGGATGGCGACAGCGAATTCGGAGATTTGATTGAGGACACTGAGGCCGTTAGTCCTCTGGAAGCCGTTACGGCTGCAGCGCGCAAGCGTGAACTTGAGAGAATCCTTTCAACCATGAGCGATCGCGAAGCATTAATTCTTCGGCACCGCTACGGTCTAATCGACGGAATTCCTAAGACACTGGATCAAATCGGCGAAGAGATCGGTGTCACCCGTGAACGAATTCGTCAGATCGAGAACAAAGCGATTTCTAAACTGAAGCACCCAACACGTGCGCAGCGTCTCAGTGAGTTCCGCGGAAACTAAATGATTCCACTAGCCGTGTTGATGGGCAAGGCTCTTCGCTTTGTCCTTCGGCTTCTCGGCGGTGGGTCTGCAGTTCCTGGCAAGGTGGCGCTGCTCGTCGAACCTCAGTTTCTAGAGAAGACCATCGGTCGAATGGAACGCGGTGTCCACTTCGTATCTGGATCCAATGGCAAATCTACGACGACTGCGATGCTTGTGTCTGTTCTGCGGAAGCACGGGCTAAATGTGTTAAGTAACCCGGCCGGAGCAAATCTCCCGCAAGGTCTCGCATCCGCTGTGGTCGCGGAGGTGAGCGTTTCTGGAAAGCTGAAGCATGACATAGCCATTCTTGAAGTGGATGAGGCCTACGGCAAACTGATTGCGGAAAAAGTCGCACCAAACGGCCTGCTTTTGACCAACCTCCAGTTTGATCAATTGAATCGTTTCCACTCTCCAGAAGATGTCTATCAGTACCTAAACACACTTGCCTCGATGACCAAGGACCTCATCGTGGTCAATGGTTCGGATCCAAACACCGAACGACTCGGATTGAGCCATGCATCAAGACTTCAGTCCAGCGGCGTCTATGCGAGCGCAAAAGCCTTGAGTTCCGCTGCCAACGGTTTACTTGCAGCGCCAAGTTTCACTAAAGATCAAGGTAATTTGGATGCGGCCGCGACCCTGCTAAATGTTGATGGTCAAGAGGCTTTGATTGAAGTCTCGGAAGCTCAGGTTGGAGTCAACTTGCCAGCTGCCGGCCTTCATTATGCAATAGACGCTGCGCTAGCGATCGGCATGGCCTCGAACATTCTTGGTAGCGAGTTCGACTTGCAGAAGGCCGGTACCGCCATCTCAGAATCTCTTCCGGTCTACGGAAGAGGCGAGAAAATTACCTATCGAGGCCAAGAGATTCACGTAATTATGATGAAGAATCTTCCGAGCCTTCAAGCAAATCTAGACGCGCTTCAATCAGCCCCCGAATGTGTATGGATCTCGGTGGACGAAGGTACGCCAGACCCTTCGTGGATTTACGACATCGACCTGGGGAAACTCTCTGAAGTTCAAGTTATCTCCGGAACCAAAACGTTTCAGTGGGCGACTCGGTTGGCCTACTCGGGCGTTCCATTTGGTGAGTTAATTGAAGACGAGGCAAAGGCCTTGGATTACTTCCTCAGCATTCCTGGTGAGCGCAAGACGGCAATTGTCAACTACGAACAGATGATGTGGTTGCGCAAGAAACTGGGTCTCATGGATTTGGAGGGCAGCCTTGAGTAGTCTCAAAATCCTCCATCTGCTTCCCAATACCCTGAAGTTAAACGGAGAAGCCGGCAATGTAGCCGTTTTGGCAGCCAGAGCTGTCAGCGCCGGCATTGAAACTCAGGTCGAAGCCTGCGATTTGAATGATTCATTTCCTCTTTTGAGACCAGACATAATATTTATTGGCTCAGGGACAACCTCTGCAACCCTAGCTGCGGCCGAACATCTTCGAGTAAACAGAGACCAGCTACTGCGCTGGGTCTCCGAGGGTTCAACGGTTGTCGCTGTTGGAAGTGGGTTCGACTTAATTTCAAACCACTTCACTCTTGAAAATGGTGACTCCGTTCCAACACTCCGACTTACCGATACAAGCCATTTCGAAACCCACGAACATCTAGTCGGTGAAGTTGTGCTTGAAAACCATGCAGCAGGGTTCATCAATTCAGATCGTCGGATTACCCGCAAGGATGGTACTTGCGCCTTTGGCACAGTAGTTTCATCAGATGACGAGGCTTTAGTCGGTTATTTAGATGGCTACAGGGCTAAGAATATCTGGGCCAGCAACGTTCAGGGTCCTTGGTTACCGATGAACCCACAAATTGCAGACGAGATCCTCTCTTCCCAAATCAGCGGTTACCAAGCATCGTCAGAGATGCTGAAAATCTCGGATTTATCTGAGAAGGCCCGATTGGCTATCTCAAGAAGAGTAAGTAACTAGGTTCGCCTTAATCCCTGTGAAAAGCTCATCGGTAACTGTCTCCGCCAGTTCACTTAATTCTTCCGCGGTTACCATCGCGTTATCACCGAAAATGTAAACGGGGTCTCCAATCTCGTACTGTCCGGTCTCGATTCGACTTGCCAGAGGCCCGATTTCCAGAACCTTATAGGCTTTACCAGCGATATTGACAGATAGTTTTCCTGCAACAGAACTAAATAAGCCATGCAGAAAACCCATGGAGATTACGCCGGCCGAAAGCACCTCGGCTGTGACCGTCATCACGGATTTCAATCCAAAAGTAGTTGCAGTTTGACCGCTGACGGGTGAAGTTCCAAAGGCGCTAACTCCAATGCGCACTAAATCGAATCGACTACCAGGGTTTGAGAAGGCT
>JBIKJD010000135.1:0-3177 GCA_044361205.1 Rhodoluna sp. | reverse complement strand
GGAAGTGACGCAAGACCAATCCACAATCTTCGAATTTCTTTGCGGAAACTAACAAATAAGGTCAAGGGGCTGGCGTTGAAGGTACGAGAGGCTAAGAAATGAGTCTTAATAGCTTGAAGAAACATGTTTCAAGAATGCTTGTAACGGCAGTCGTGGGCATTTTTGTTCTTTCTGGAGCTCAAGGCGCTGCCGCTGCAGAATATGTGCCGGTCAATGGAGCTGGCTCTTCCTGGAGCGCCAACGCGGTGGACCAGTGGCGAAGAAATGTTCAACAATATGGTTTGCGTGTGAACTACGCAAGTACGGGTTCATCGGACGGCCGCAACCAATTCCGTTCCGGCACTGTAGATTTCGCATCGTCTGAAATCCCTTACGGGCTCAAAGACGGGAAGGTTGTGGACACCCCACCTTCTCGCGGCTATGCCTACATGCCTTTAGTTGCAGGTGGCACAGCATTCATGTACAACTTGCAGGTGGGCGGCAAAAGGCTCACGAACCTAAAGCTTTCTGGTGAAAACATTGCCAAAATATTTACAGGAGTAATTACCTCTTGGGATGACCCAGCCATAGCAAAAGAGAACCCTGGGATTAGTTTGCCAAAGCGCAAGATCATTCCGGTCGTTCGATCGGACGGTTCCGGTTCTACCGCTCAACTTACAACGTGGATGGCATCCGAACACGGTACGCTTTGGAACAATTACTGCAAGCTAGCAAAGCGAGCAACCCCTTGTGGCGTGACTTCAAACTACCCAGTTGTATCGGGTAAAGGTTTCGTATCGCAGCCGAACTCTCAAGGTGTATCGGGGTATGTCTCCCAGGCCGCAAACCTTGGCACCATTACCTACGTTGAATACTCTTACGCACTTAAGACCGGTTACCCAGTGGTCAAAGTTCTGAACGCCGGAGGCTACTATGTGCTTCCAACCGCGTCGAACGTGGCGGTAGCGCTGCTAGACGCCAAAATCAACAACAACAAAAGT
Organism: Rhodoluna sp.; assembly: GCA_044361205.1. GTDB lineage: Bacteria > Actinomycetota > Actinomycetes > Actinomycetales > Microbacteriaceae > Rhodoluna. The sequence continues at coordinate 2,197 of JBIKJD010000135.1, read as the reverse complement.
TCATCGCAGTATCTGACTCAAATCCTTACAGGGGTTTTCAGGAGTACAGATCCTCGCGCCTATCCGTTGTCCTCTTACTCGTATTTGATTGTTCCTACCGAGGTGTCCGGTTCATTCACTGCAGCTAAAGGCAAAACGCTGAGCGCATTCGCTAACTACTATCTCTGCGAAGGTCAGCAACAGGCCGAAGTGTTGGGCTACTCTCCACTTCCAATCAACCTTGTAAAAGCCGGCCTAGATCAGGTGAAAAAGATTCCCGGGGCTGAAATCGAGAACATTAATATTGCTAACTGCAACAATCCAACATTCTCGTCGGACGGCACTAACACTTTGGCTAAAAAAGCTCCCCAGCCAAGTGCTGCTGACAAATTTGCAGCTCCCGCAGCTTCGGGAACTGATGGAACGGGGGCCATTGATGGCGAGACTCCAGACGGATCTGGAACGACCGACACGGGCGGAACAACCACTATTGTCGAAGGCAACACCAGTAGTGAAAAGGGTCCGGTTAAGTGTGACGCGGACACCGGCGCCTGCACCAATGTAGCTGCTATCGCCGTTGATCCTCCAAAGCCTGTGGGTTGGAGTTTTCAGAACTTGCAAATCACTTTGGCTGCCGCAGGTTTCTTGTTATTTGTTGTTGGCCCCGCGGTTTTCACTTCAATAATGCGAAGACGCAAGGTTGAGAAATGAACCTAGTTTCAAAGTATCTGAAGCTAACCACAGTTGCCGCGCTGCTTTCGATTCTCGGAGCGATTGGGCTAACTGGGCTAGAGGGATCTCATGCTTCTGGTGGTTCTTCCGAGACGATTTCTTGGGCCGGACCTGGTAGAGATTCAGCGAGCTTTTCATACCCGGAATTCCAGAATTTCGAAGTCTCTGTTTCTCAGACGAGAAACCTAACCAGCCAGGGTGTAACCGTTGATTGGTCGGGGATGAGCCCATCTGTGCCTGGCCAGTACAGTCGAAACTATGTTCAGATAATGCAGTGCTGGGGAACGGATACCGAAGCACTCAGGCAAGGGTGCCAGTGGGGAACTCCCCAAGCGGCAACCCAGAATCTTGTCGGTACGTTCGCAGCAAACCGAGAACTGTCCGAAGATGAAGATCCTCTGCAGGAGTACATTGGCTCAGATTTTCAAGTTCCACCACCGAGTACTCTTCCCGACCTCAAGATTTTCAGAGTTCCATTCAAGCCGGTAAATGGTAATTCGACTTTTGTTTACGAGAAATACTTCGCTCCTGAGTCCACGAATGAAGTGACTGCGGCGCCGGTCGGTGCCGATGGAACTGGTTCAACTGTTTTTGAAATTCAAACAGCTTTAGAGGCGCCTCACTTGGGTTGTGGGAGTTTGGTGTCTGGAGAGCAAGTCAAGTGCTGGCTCGTTGTAGTGCCTAGAGGTGAGCACTATATGAACGGATCCGAAGTCCCGATCGATGAATCCTTGTCTGGTTCACCACTTTCTGCTTCAAACTGGGCAAACCGGATCGAAATTCCTTTGGAATTTGCACCACTTTCATTCTCCTGCCCAATCGGAAACGCTGAACGTCGTGTCGTGGGAAGTGAATTGGTATCAGAGGCCGTCACATCCTGGCAACCAGAGTTATGTCAAAGTGTCGCAACTTTTGGTTATTCACAAATTGGTGATGGTGAGGCAAGACGCCAGTTGGTCTCAAACCTAGAAGGTAGTGCTGGTCTGGGCTTTGTGAATAAACCGCTGTCCACAGAGGAAACTGGAACTGCGCGCTTGGTGTACACCCCTGTGGCCACAAGCGCCATTGTCGTAGCTTTTAACATCGAAAATCAGTTCAAGAACACGTCTCCCTACTTTGGGGAAAATGGGAAAGTCGTGACTTCTCTGAAGTTGAACCCAAGACTTTTAGCGAAACTTCTGACTCAGAGTTATAGAGCCGATGTTCCTGGTGGTAACACGAAGACACATGTGAAGAACAACCCTCGATCCCTAAGGCACGACCCGGAGTTTTTGGCTTTAAATCCAAAGTTTCGTGATTTTGTAAATAATGCCGAGCCTGGTGGGATTGTCGTTGCTTTAGGTTCCTCAGATGTGGCGGCCATGGTCTGGGCCTGGATCAGAAGTGATGCATCGGCAAGAGCCTTCTTGGCCGGTGAACCTGATCAGTACGGAATGGTTCTCAACAAGTACTATGGCAACCTTGAACTAAATTCAGACCTAGGCAT
>JBIKJD010000133.1:0-3178 GCA_044361205.1 Rhodoluna sp. | reverse complement strand
CGCGTCGTTGCCGAACTTCGAACCGAGCTTGACCACGTTCGCGACTACAACTACTCAGCCTCTGCCGAGATCGAGCAGCTAAAGAACGAGAACGAAGCCCTCAAGAAGAAGAAGACCGCTCCTGGTTATGCCGAGCTTGGCGCCCAGTTCGAGAGCACCCTTCGTCTCGCCGAAGAGCAGGCCAAAAAGCTGGTCTCAGACGCCGGCCAGGACGCAATCCGCGTTCGCGAAACCGCTAAGGCCGAATCAGAGCAGCTAACCCGCCGCGCTCAGCAAAAGGCTGACTCACTAATCGCCGAAGCCGAAGCACGCCTAGCCGAATCCAAGATCGAAGCAGAACGTCTAAGCAACGAAATCCTCAACACCGCTAAAGCTCGCGAGGCTGAAGCACTGGAGAAGATTGGTACCGCTCAGCGCGAAGCCGCAGCCATCAAGTCTGAAGGTGAGCGTTACTCAGCAGAACTTCGTGCTCAGGTTCACCGCGAGACCGAAGAAGCTCGTGCTCTTGCAACCGAGCTAAGCCAGCGCACCGCTCAGGCACGTGTTGAACTAGAAGCCGAACTAAAGACCAAGCGCGACGAATCAGAGCAAGAAGCTCTTCGCCTCTACCAGAACGCTGTCGCCCAGGCTCAGCAGGTATCAGACGAAGCAAACGCCAACTTCACCGACGCATCTACTCGCGCAGCAGAACTTCTAAGCGAAGCCGACCGCATCTCACGCGAAGCACAGGCAACCTCTGCCCAGCTACTCGAAGACACCCAGCGCACCGCTACCAACCTCATCAACCAGTCGCGTCGCCGCGCTGAGATGCTTTCCCGCAAGGCTGAAAGCTTCGCCAACAACGCAATCCGCGAAAGCGAAGACCGCCTAACCAAGATGAAGACCGAACGCGGAGAGATCGAAGAGTTCCTAAACTCTCTCAAGGGTCTAATGTCTACAGAGTCAATGGTTGCAGCAGACGAAAACGCAGCAAGCGCTGAATAGTTAAAGAATCATGAACAACCTGCAACTTATGTTGCAGGTTGTTTTTTTTGCAGAAGACTAAAGTGGAAACAAAAGATTGGGGAAAAATTATGAATTCAAATCCAGCGCTTTGGATGACTCCTTACGGGATAGCCTCGTTACTTGGCTTAGCGTACCTTCTAACTGCGATTGCACTTACAATTCTTGGTCTCGTTGCTATCTGGGGAAAATGGGAGAAAGACAACACAACCAAAATTGTTTGGACCCTAATTGCGGTACTTCTATGGCCAGTTGGCTGGATCGCGGTATTTGCTTACGGCCATAGCCTTAAACAAAGACTCGCCTAACCTATTCGCTGCAAGAACTCGTTTTCGTCGATCACTTCTACACCTAGTTCTTCGGCCTTTACGAGTTTTGAACCAGCTCCCGGGCCTGCGACTACGAAACTAGTGTTCTTGGAGACTGAGCCGGATGCTTTACCGCCACGGCTGATTATGGCTTCTTCTGCTTGCTCTCTGGTCATTTCAACGAGAGTTCCGGTGACCACAATGGTTTTACCGCTGAAGATGCCTTCAGTTGAGCTTGGGCCTTGGAAGTTTGGTGTGGCGGTCTGAACGCCACATTCGTTCCAGCGCTTGACGATGTTCTTGTGCCAGTCGACATGGAACCATTCGATGAGGCTGTCGGCGATGATCGCACCAACACCATCAATTGCTTCCAGATCTTCTTTACTGGCGTTGAAGATGGCTTCAAGCGAGCCGAACTGGGTTGCAAGTGATCTCGAGGCAACTGGGCCGACGTGACGGATGTTTAGGGCTACCAGGATTCTCCAAAGTGGTCTGGTCTTAGCGTCTTCGAGGTTCTTGAGGAGTTTGATGGTTACTTCTGCTGGGGTGCCGTCCTTCTTTTTGAAGTAGTCGGCTTTCAACAGTTGTTCCTGGGTCAGCGCGAAGAGTTCGGCATCGTTTTTGAGAATTGCTTTGCAGAGTTCGATTGCGGTTACTTCGCCAAGTGCTTCGATGTCGAGCACTCCCCTGGATCCGATGAATGCGATACGTTCTCTGAGCTGGGCTGGGCAGCTTTCAGAGTTTGGGCAGCGTAGATCGATGTCGCCTTCCGACATGGCTCTCAGCGTGCTCTGGCAATCTGGGCACTGGGTTGGCATTACGAAGGCTCGCTCTTCGCCGGTTCTGAGTTCAACGACTGGGCCGAGGATTTCAGGGATCACGTCGCCAGCTTTGCGAATGACAATGGTATCGCCAATTAGAACGCCTTTGGCCTTGACTACGTCTTGGTTGTGAAGGGTGGCGAATTCGACTACCGAGCCGGCAACCTTGACTGGCTCAACCACTGCGTATGGCGTTGCGCGGCCGGTTCTACCCACTGATACGCGGATGTCAATCAGTTTGGTGTTGACCTGTTCCGGAGCGTATTTGTAGGCGATTGCCCAACGTGGTGCACGAGAGGTGAAGCCGAGCTCGCGTTGTTCGTTTAGTTCGTCGACTTTGATCACTACGCCGTCGATTTCGTGCTCGAGGCTGTGACGTTGCTTCTCGAAGTCATCGATGTACTGGTTTATTTGGTCTTTGGTTTCTAGGACCTTGACTCTTGGACTGGTTGGTAGTCCCCAACTTTTCAGGATTTCGTAGGTTTCCGATTGGGTTGTGGCCGGGTTGGTGGGCCAGGCGCCGATTCCGTGCACGAGCATCTGAAGAGGTCTGCTTGCTGTTACGTTGGAGTCTTTTTGTCTTAGGGACCCTGAAGCAGAGTTACGTGGGTTGGCGAAAGGTGCTTTGCCTTCTTCGATGAGCTTGGCGTTGAGCTCTTGGAACTCTTTGACTGGGAAGTAGATTTCTCCACGGATTTCAACTTGGTCGGGGTGGTTTTCGCCTTGGAGTTTTTGCGGGATCGACGTGATGGTTTTGACGTTGGCGGTTACGTCTTCACCGACAACACCGTCGCCTCGGGTGGCAGCTGATTTGAGGATGCCTTTTTCGTAGCGCAGGTTGATGGCTAGGCCGTCGATCTTTAGTTCGACTAGATATTTCTTTGCGTTGGTCTTTTCGATCCAGGTGGTGAGTTCTTCTTTGCTGAAGACGTTGTCGAGGCTCATCATGCGGTCGAGGTGAGTGACCGGGCTGAAGGTGGCGGTGGCTTGGCCGCCGACGGTTTGGGTTGGTGAGTCGCCGGTTACTAGTTCGGGGAATTGGTTCTC
>JBIKJD010000134.1:0-3178 GCA_044361205.1 Rhodoluna sp. | reverse complement strand
CGACCCCACGATTATGAGTCGTGTGCTCTAACCACCTGAGCTACCCAGCCGCAGAGCCCCGAGACAGGATTGAACTGTCGACCCCTTCCTTACCATGGAAGTGCTCTACCACTGAGCTATCGGGGCGGCTTGTGCAATAAGGCTTTACGCTTTCGGCACTTGAAGAGATTATCACTAAGTTTGTATGTATGGCAAACGACGAAATCATCTTCAAAACCAAGGCCGATGCAGAGTGGTGGCGCTCTGCAGTCATCTACCAGATCTACCCTCGCTCATTTGCTGACGGCAACGGGGACGGCATTGGCGACCTTCGTGGTGTTCAATCTCGGCTCGATTCGCTAGTCGAATTGGGCATCGACGCAATTTGGTTTTCACCGTTCATGCTCAGCCCGCAGAAGGATGCCGGCTACGACATCACCGACTATTGCCAGATTGATCCTCTGTTTGGGACAATGGACGATTTCGACTCACTGCTCTCCGAGGCAACAGCGAAGGGCATTCGCATCATCGTCGACATGGTGCCGAACCACTCTTCAGATCAGAACCCGCTTTTCCAGTCGGCCCTCAAGGCCGGCCCTGGGTCCCCAGAACGAGACATGTACATCTTCCGCGATGGCAAGGGTTGGTTTGGTGGCAAGGAACCAAACAACTGGCCAGCCGTTTTCGGCGGCAGCACCTGGACCCGCATTCGTGAAGCGAATGGCAAAAAGGGTCAGTGGTACCTTCACATCTTCGACGTCAGCCAGCCCGACTTCAACTGGGACAACCCGAAGGTTATGGACTACTTCGAGAACATATTCCGTTTCTGGCTAGACAAAGGGGTGGCCGGTTTCCGCATCGACGTTGCTCACGGAATGATCAAGCGGGCCGGGCTGCCCGACACCGAGGATTTCTCCACCGAAATGGGCGGCTCAAAGGGTGAGGAGAACCTCACCATCGAACAACTCGAGCGCAAGAACCCTTACTGGGGTCAGCCAGCGGTTCACGAGATCAACAAGAAGTTCCGCAAAATCATCGACAGCTACGACGACCGAATCATGGCCGGTGAAGCCTGGATTCCACCGCTGAAGCGAATGGCCGAATGGGTTCGTCCTGGTGAATATCACCAAGCATTCAACTTCGATTACATGTTTGCCGCCTGGACCAAAGAAGGTCAGCGCCGCTCGATTGAGGAGTCGCTGAAAGAATTCGGATCGGTTGGAGCGCCGAGCACCTGGGTGCTTTCAAACCACGACGTGATTCGACATGCCACCAGATTGGCTTATGAGGATGGCGAGCTGCCACCTCAGGGCGATGGCATTGATGCAAGTTTTCCTCAGCCAGATGAAGCGCTAGGTCTTCGCCGTGCTCGTGCCGCGAGCGCATTCATGCTCGCCCTGCCCGGTGGCGCCTACCTGTATCAGGGTGAAGAACTCGGGCTGCCCGAACACTCAACGCTCGACGGTAAGTACCGCCAAGACCCAACTTGGTTCCGCACCAAGGGCAAGAGAGTTGGGCGCGACGGCTGCCGAGTGCCATTGCCTTGGGAGGCTGGGGTCAATGCTTCAAACGGTTTCAGCGCCAATGGTGAAACCTGGTTGCCGCAGCCAGACGCATACCAGCGTTTGGCGCGTAACGCTCAAAGCGGGGTGGCTGGTTCCACTCTCGAGCTCTACAAGCGAGCCCTAAAGATTCGCAAAGAGTTGGCTCTGGGTGCAGGCGACTTCCGCTGGGCGCCGGAGTTCGAGAATGAGGATTCCCTTGCCTACATCAATAGCGGAGTGCTGGTAATCGCCAACTTCGGCTCGAACCCTCTGGTGCTACCAAAGGGTGAGCTGCTAGTAACTTCGCAGCACGACCTCGGTGAAAACCCGCTACTAGAAAACGATCAGACCGCATGGATACGCCTCAGCTAGAGTGGTGGCGCTCGGCCGTCATCTACCAAATCTATCCACGCTCTTTTGCCGACGCTAATGGCGATGGCATGGGTGACCTGCCCGGCATTACGTCGCGGTTGGGTTCGCTAAAGACCCTCGGAATCGATGCCGTTTGGCTTTCGCCGTTCATGCGTTCGCCTCAGAAAGACGCCGGCTACGACGTTTCCGACTATTGCGACGTTGATCCGCTATTTGGAACCCTCCAAGACTTCGATGAGATGCTGGCCAAGGCTCACGAACTTGGCCTTCGCGTGTTGATCGACCTAGTGCCCAACCACACCTCGGATCAGCACGAGTGGTTCAAACGTGCAGTGGCAGCCGGCCCTGGTTCACCCGAGCGAGAGTTCTACCACTTCCGTGATGGCGATGTGCCGCCGAATAACTGGCAGTCGATGTTTGGTGGCCCGGCGTGGACGCAGCTACCAGACGGCCAGTGGTATTGCCACCTCTTTGATTCATCTCAACCTGATCTCAACTGGGAGAACCCTGCCGTTGAAAAGGCGTTCGAAGACATCTTGCGTTTTTGGTTAGATCGAGGCGTCGATGGTTTCCGAGTTGATCAACCTCACGCCATGGGTAAGGCTGAAGGTTTGCCAGACCACCCTGATGTTGAACGAGCCGGAGCCGGCTTCATCGAAGGCGAACCAAGCCCGCCGATGTGGTTCCAAGAATCGGTGCACCCGATCTTCCGCAAATGGCGTGCCATCCTCGATAGCTACCCGGGTGAAAGAGCCATGTGTGGTGAAGCGTATGTACTTCCACTCTCATTCATGGCACTTTGGGTGCGACCAGACGAATTCCACCAAACCTTCAACTTCCGCTACCTAGACTCCCCTTGGACGTCAGCCGACATTCGCAAGACAATCGACGAATCATTCGAAGCGTTCGGTTCCGTTGGAGCACCGAGCACCTGGGTGTTATCAAACCACGACGTGATGCGCCACGCGTCTCGCATGGGTGGCAACTTCGGGCGTACCACCGCAAGCGACGGAGTTGGGCCAAACGATCCTCAACCCGATGCCGAGCTTGGGCTAAAGCGAGCGGTTGCGGCAACGCTGTTCACACTTGGGCTACCCGGCTCAATGTATCTCTACCAGGGTGAAGAACTTGGGCTACCCGAGCACACCACTCTGGAACCGGAGTTCCGCCAAGATCCAACCTTTGCCAGAACCAATGGTGCCCGAGTTGGTCGCGACGGTTGCCGAGTAAGCCTTCCCTGGGAAGCGGGAGTTGGAGCGGCCAACGGTTTCAACACCACTGGA
>JBIKJD010000132.1:0-3188 GCA_044361205.1 Rhodoluna sp. | reverse complement strand
GTGCCAGAGTTCACAATCGCCGGTCTAGACCCCCACTTCGTTGACTACAACGACGCGTGGAAACTGCAGCGCAGCATCCACTCTGAGGTTGCAGCCCGAGTTCGACCAGACACAGTCATTTTGCTCGAGCATTCAAGCGTTTTCACCGCTGGTAAGCGCACAGAGGATTCCGAACGACCAACCGATGGCACCCCCGTTGTTGACGTTGACAGAGGCGGCAAAATAACCTGGCACGGGCCCGGACAGCTAGTTGGCTACCCCATCATGAGGCTTCCTGACCCTATCGACGTGGTCGGCTATGTTCGCTGGCTTGAGCAGGTGTTGATCGACTCAATCGCCGAGTTTGGACTCGAGACGGAACGCGTCGCTGGTCGCTCGGGTGTCTGGGTGTCGACTGAAACTGGCTTTGAAAAAGTCGCCGCTATCGGTATTCGAGTCGCAGAGCACACCACTATGCACGGTTTTGCGTTGAACTGCAATAACTCCCTGGATCCATACGACACAATCGTCGCTTGTGGCATCAGAGATGCAAAGACCACCACACTCACAAAACTCCTCGGCAGAACGGTTACCCCCGCGATGGCCGCAGAGGTCATCCAAAAGAAATTGACCACGATTGGCAAGGTAGCCGCATGACCGAGAACCAAAAACCAGAGCGAAAGATGCTTCGTATAGAGGCACGAAACGCGGCCGTGCCAATTGAGCGCAAGCCCGACTGGATTAAAACTCGAGCCAAGATGGGCCCTGAGTACCAGGCGATGCACGCCCTGGTGAAAACCGAAAATCTGCACACCGTTTGCCAAGAAGCTGGTTGCCCGAACATTTACGAATGCTGGGAAGACCGTGAGGCCACGTTCTTGATTGGTGGGGCGCAGTGCACCCGCCGTTGCGACTTTTGCCAAATTGACACGGGTAAGCCAAGCCCGCTCGACGTCGACGAACCTAGAAGAGTTGGCGATTCTGTCACAAGGATGCAGCTGCGCTACGCAACCGTAACTGGAGTTGCTCGCGACGATCTCGAAGACGAAGGCTCGTGGTTGTATGCCGAGACCATTCGACAGATCCACTTGCAGTCACCTGGAACTGGTGTGGAGATTCTGGTTCCTGACTTCTCAGGAAACCCAGAGCACCTAAAACGAGTATTCGACGCGGCTCCAGAGGTATTCGCCCACAATGTCGAAACCGTTCCACGCATCTTTAAGCAGATTCGCCCGGCCTTCACCTACGAACGGTCGCTGAACGTAATTGAGCAGGCACGCGACTACGGGCTTGTGACTAAGTCGAACCTAATTCTTGGCATGGGTGAAACCCGAGATGAAATCAGCGACGCCCTTCGACACCTTTACGAGGCCGGCACCGACATCATCACCATCACCCAGTACCTGCGACCGACACTTCGCCACCACCCGGTAGACCGTTGGGTCAAGCCTCAAGAGTTCGTCGAATTGAAAGAAGAAGCTGAAGCACTTGGCTTCTTGGGTGTGCTCAGTGGTCCGCTGGTGCGTTCTTCTTACCGTGCGGGTCGACTATGGGCTTCGTCAATGGTTAAGAAGGGGCGTGCCATTCCAGCAGAGCTTCAGCACCTTGCCGACGCCGCTGTCAAAGACGGGTTTAGCCAGGCTGTCGGCTAGGCTTTCAACCATGGCTAAAGAGAACAAAACACCAAAAGAACCAGGTCGCTGGGGTCAAATTTTCAGACTTTTCCGCGAAACCATCAAGGTAGATAAAACAGCACTACTGCTAGTCGTATTGGCCATTGTTTTGAGCCTCGGTGTCGGTGTACTGCTGATTCTCACTTCGCTCAACAACCTGATTCTGGCCATCGTTTACGGTGTTCTTTCGGTCACCGCAGCCATGATGATCGGTCTACTCATTCTCTCGAGACGCGCCGAGCGCGTGGCATACTCGCGTATCGAAGGTCAACCTGGCGCCGTTGGCGCAGTAGTTACATCTGCCGTTCGACGCGGGTGGCGCACCAGCGAAGTTCCAGTTGCCGTCAACCCTCGCACCAGAGATGCGATTTACCGCTGTGTTGGCGCTGCCGGTGTTGTGCTCATTGCCGAAGGTTCAAGAAACGGCAGCAAGACGATCCTTGATGAAGAGGTGCGCAAACTCAAGCGTGCGGTACCAGGTGTGAGCATCCACGTTTTCTATGTGACTGGTGATGAAACTGGTACTCCCCTAGCCAAACTTGGGCGTGAAATCACCGGTCTAAAGCGCACTCTGAACCGCAGTGAAGTGAGCCTAGTAAACGCTCGACTTCAGGCCATGGGAACGAAGCTCCCGATTCCTAAGGGCATCGACCCGAAGCGCATCCGCCCGGTTCGTCGCTAACAAAAAGTTTTACATTCACGAAACATTTCGTGACGGGCTACGCATAGGCGCGAAGGTAGACTTTAGGCAGACGGCTTCGATGGTGCGCCGTTTTCTCCCACTCACCTTTTTGAAGGGATTTCCCTATGTTCAAGACCGCCTCAGAGGTAGTCAAGTTCATCAAAGAGAACGACGTAAAGTTCCTTGATGTTCGCTTCACCGACCTACCTGGTGTGCAGCAGCACTTCAACCTTCCAGCCGCAATGATCGACGAGGACTTCTTCCGCGACGGTCAGCTATTTGATGGTTCGTCGATTCGCGGTTTCGCATCGATTCACGAATCAGACATGCAGTTGATTCCAGACGTTACCACTGCCTACCTCGACGCTTTCCGTGCCGAGAAGACTCTGGTCATGCTCTTCGACATTTACAACCCACGCAACGGTGAGGTTTACGGTCGCGACCCACGCCAGACCGCTAAGAAGGCAGAAGCCTACCTAGCCAGCACCGGCATCGCAGACACCGCTTTCTTCGCTCCTGAGGCCGAGTTCTTCATCTTCGATGACGTTCGCTACCACTACGGCCAGAACAGCTCGGGTCACTTCATTGACTCAGACGAAGCAGCTTGGAACTCAGGCCGCGACGAGCGCGTTGACGGCCTAGGCGGAAACCTTGCTAACAAGACTCCTTACAAGGGCGGCTACTTTCCGGTTACCCCAGTTGACCAGCATGCTGACATGCGCGACAACATCGTTCTAGAACTTGAGGCCGTTGGTCTTCAGGTTGAGCGCAGTCACCACGAGGTCGGCACCGCCGGTCAGGGTGAAATCAACTACCGCTTTGACACCTTGGTAAAGGCAGCCGACGACGTTCTT
>JBIKJD010000131.1:0-3195 GCA_044361205.1 Rhodoluna sp. | reverse complement strand
AGTCATCTAGGTAGAACCTCGGCTCCGTGTTACCCAGGCCCCTGTACCAATCGGAAGCAAGCATTTCTCGCTTACCGGCCGGATGAACTCGAACTAAAACTAGATCGCAGTCACCGGTACCGACCAAGACCTTGCCTCCAAATGTAGAAATGCGACCAGGCTCTAGCATCTTGGATGCAGAAGCGTAGGCGTCCATGATCTTTAGATTTGAGTTCTTGAAAGTCGCCCAAGCGCCTGGCTCAGGATTCGTGGCACGAACAAGATTTTCAATAGATTCGCCGGAGTTCAAGAAATTTACTTTGGATTCAGCTCTGCTTATTTTAGGAGCGAGGCAAATACCTTCAGTGTCTTGACTGTGCAGATTCGACATGCCTGAGGCTATCCTTGGGATCTGTTCAAGTAATGCCGTTATTCCTAATTCAGTAAGCCGGTTGAGCAACTCACCAAAGTTTTCTCTCGGTGAAATGGAAGTAGAAACACTAGAAACAATAGGGCCGGTATCTAGACCAGTGTCTATTTTAAAAAGTGTGACCCCCGTTTCTTTTTCTCCCGCGAGAAGCGACCTCTGAACCGGTGCAGCTCCCCGCCATTTAGGTAGGAGGCTGTAGTGCAAGTTGAACCAACCAAGTGGCAAAGCAACCAACACCTCAGTCTTGAGAATCACTCCGAAAGCGACAACTACCGCAAAAGATAGATTTCGGGACTTTAATACAGCCAGAATCTCTGAATCGAAGTCAGCAACTTTCAAGACCTGGATACCTCTTGAGTCAGCAAGTTCAGCAACAGGAGATGGAGTCAGTTGCGCTTTTCGACCTACTTTTGAATCCGGCCTAGTCATAACCAACGATACGTCGACCCCTTGATCGAGCAAGGCCTCAAGTGTGCGAGCAGCGTTCTTCGGTGTGCCCGCAAACAAGATACTCATGTTTCAAGACTAGATGACTCTTGGATCATCAAACTTGATCGTAACTGGTCGAATGGAACGCCCTGAGGTGCGACTTGTCCTTGATTGACTCCCCTGCAACTTGCCGAGAAATTCTTTTGTTACATCGGCAACATGTTGGCCAGAAGAATAGCCGAAAGAAACCAGTAATCGATGGTCTCTACCGGCGGAATTCGTTACCGCCTCAGCTACGCCTAGGATGCGAACATCATCTAGCAGCTCTAACTTCTGGGCAAGCGAAGTAAGCAGGTCGCGGGATCCTATTGCGCTCAGAAACCTTCTCGCTGGCGGGAACCCTAATTGTTCGCGTTCAGTAAGTATTTCTGAAACGATGCCGGCGACTCTGCCTAGAGTCAAAGCTGCCGAAACCTCATCCGTGACCCCAACAGCCACGGCTGCTCCATTGGAACGAAGAAAACCTAACGCGTTGAGCCAACTTCTCAATGCATCCTCGGGCGCTCGTAAGGAATCAACAGCTAATTGGGCAGCACAATCGAGCAGCACCACTGAAGAATATCCTCCAATTGCAACCTGCTCGACACCTGGCGTACAGACAACTATTGACGGCTTTGAGGGTACTAACGCAGTCGCCGACTCGCCAGTGAATTCCCGTATTGGAACTCCTGGAAAGGAAACTCCTAGTTGTTTGACCCATCTAGTTGATCCGGCGGAACCTTGACGAAGTTCTGAGCGCCCGCACTCGCGGCAGAGATGATCGAGGTTCAAACGGCCACACCATCGACACACAATTTGACCCTTTGGATTCGACCATAGCGGACCAAAACAGGTTGAACAGGTTGAACGCTCTCCACAGGATTCGCAATACAGAGATCTAGAAATGCCAGGCGCTGCTACCTGCACTAAAACTGGTCCGTGTTGCAGACCATCACGGATTGCCTTGAATGCCATTCCATCCAGACCACGCCCGGAGCTTAACGCGACCTTTGGCCACCAATTTGGGGGCTCTATCTCATCCAAGTAGCCGATCTTGCACAACCTTTGAATCTCAGTTGATCTGCTGTGTGACAGAAAATGAAGGGGGCAGTCCGAGATGCTCTGGCGCAGTAGAGCAATTTCTCTGGTGGTCAGATACGGCGCTTGCTGATCTTGGTGACTTTGGTCGCCATCGTCCCAAATCAGCAAGGCGGAGTCCGCTGCTAGTGGAGAGTAGATCACGCTCCTTGTGCCGATGACAACTTGCGGTTGATCATCAAGCTGTTTCAAGAAACTCAAATAGCGTTCTGAGCCGATGGGACTCGCTCCAACGTAATTCACTTGCGCCCTATTTAGGTGAGAAGAAATTTCCTCGACCATTCGACTGCAATCGCGATGATCTGGCATGGCTATGATTACGCTTCGTCCCTCGCTCAAATAAGAGACTGCGAGGGTTCTAAGTCTTTGGAAAAACTTTGGTACCCCAGAATCAAGATCGGAAACGGGTCTTAGAGTTTCAGCTACCCTTGGCCCTTTCGTTCTGAATGGACTTCTGCTAAGCCCAGAAAATTCGAAGTTCTTTTCAATCCGAACCGACCGATTTGGAATTGCAGTAGGAAGTAATTCACCAACCCCACAAGCCTGGCGCCTGGATACAACCCTCAGCAGTTCGTAAATATGAGGCTTCAAGACCTGCACTTGAGATACGATTTCCGCGATTGAGCTGAGTTCACCAGCAAACTCTTTCCGAGCGCTTAGACCTACCACGAATCCTGGTTTGACAGATCCGGCGAACGGGACCTTAACTCTTTGACCCACTTGAATCTGGGAGATTATTTCGTTCGGTACCGAATACTCGAATTCCCTATTTAGAGAAGGAATTGGTGACTCGAAAATAACCCGAGCGTAGATCTCGGATGACATTGATGCTAAACCAGAGCTTTCTGAAGCTCTACAACGCGGTCAGTTCGCTCCCACGTGAAGTCTGGGAGTTCGCGACCGAAGTGGCCATAGGCGGCGGTTTGCGAATAAATTGGTCGAAGCAAATCGAGCTCATTGATGATTGCTTTGGGGCGTAAATCAAAAACGGACCTAATCGCCCTGGTAATTGCCTCCAAGGAATACTTTTCCGTACCAAAAGCTTCCACGTATAGACCAACCGGGTTAGCCTTGCCAATTGCGTAAGCAACTTGAATCTCTGCTCGATCGGCAAAACCCGCTGCTACAACATTCTTGGCAACCCAACGCATTGCGTAGGCGGCTGAACGGTCAACCTTGGAAGGATCCTTGCCAGAGAACGCGCCACCACCATGGCGAGA
>JBIKJD010000130.1:0-3205 GCA_044361205.1 Rhodoluna sp. | reverse complement strand
ATGCCGCGTAGCAATTTCACGATGAATTACTTCGATCCCTATCCCACCAAGTTGTGAGGTAGTGCCGGTGAAGTAAGTGTCAACAAATTCCTGTGAAAGCCCAATCGCTTCAAAACACTGTGCTCCGGCGTATGAGGAAACGGTCGAAATTCCCATTTTGGACATTATCTTGAGAACGCCTTTGCCTAGGGCCTTTAGAACATTCTGAGTGGCCTCCTCTATTTTCAGGCCAACAATCTGACCACCCTTGACCAATTGTTCGACTGATTCGGCAGCCAAATAGGGGTTCACCGCAGCAGCGCCATATCCGATTAGGGCTGCAACATGATGAACTTCACGCACGTCACCCGCTTCAACGACCAAACCTACTCGCGGTCGGTAACCCGTTCTTATTAGGTGATGGTGAACCGAACTTGTGAGAAGTAACGACGGAATCGGAGCTAAATCGTGGGTGCCATCGCGGTCACTGAGAACAAGATAACGAGCTCCCGCGTCGATAGCCTCAGTCACCTCATCAAAAATTTCTCTGAGGCGGTTGGCGAGTCCCTCGTCTCCTGACTCAACCCGGTATAAGCCTTTGACCGTAAACGCAAACCCCAGTTTTGGGACTTCGTCAATGTGCTTTATCTTTGCCAAGTCATCATTGGAAAGCACTGGAAAATCTAAAATCACCTGACTAGCGTGTTCTGGCGTAGCGTTCAAAAGGTTTAACTCTGGCCCAATCCCGGTTGAAAGAGAAGTTACGATCTCTTCACGAATTGAGTCCAAAGGCGGATTTGTGACCTGTGCAAATTGTTGAACAAAGTAATCGAAGAGACTCCGAGATCGATTAGAAATTGCGGCTATTGGGGTGTCCGACCCCATCGACCCAATTGGCTCCATTCCGGTCTTCGCCATCGGCGTCAGCATGATCTTGAGGTCTTCTTCGGTGTACCCAAATGCCCTTTGGCGCCGATTAACAGAGCTCGCCGTGTAAGAAATGTGCTCACGTTCGGGCAAATCGGCCAGCTTGATGCGATTGTCTTCGACCCACTTTCCCCAGGGCTCGCTAGCTGAAATCTCCGCCTTTACTTCATCGTCGTCGATAATTCTGCCTTCTAGAGTATCGACCAAAAACATCTTGCCAGGCTGGAGACGACCTTTACGGACAATCTTGGAAGGTTGTATTTGTGCGACACCGGTTTCTGAGGCCAGGATCACGAGACCGTCATCGGTAACTAGAAAACGACCTGGTCGCAGCCCATTTCGATCTAAAGTGGCACCCACTAAATTTCCATCGGTGAAAATGACAGCGGCAGGTCCGTCCCAAGGCTCCATAAGCATGCTGTGGTACTCATAGAAACTTTTGCGCAACGGATCAATGTCTGTCTGTTTCTCCCAGGCCTCGGGGATCATCATCATCATCGCGTGCGGAAGGGAGCGGCCAGATAGGTAAAGCAACTCCAAAACCTCGTCAAAGGAAGCAGAATCGCTTCCGTCAGGAGTGACAACAGGATAGAGGCTCTTAAGTTCGCCCAGTGCCGCCGATTTCATCTGAAACTGACGCGCGGCCATCCAGTTGCGATTGCCTTTCACGGTATTAATTTCCCCATTGTGAGCAATCATTCGAAACGGATGCGCCAATGGCCAAGAAGGGAAAGTGTTTGTTGAGAATCGAGAGTGAACTAGGGCCAAACTGGACTCAAATAGTTCATCACTCAAGTCTGGATAGAAGGGCTCTAACTGAAGAGTTGTGACCATACCCTTGTAAACCAGTGTTTTTGAAGATAATGAGCAGTGGTAAGCACCTAGTGTTAGTTCTGATTGCTTCCTCAGCCGATAGAGGCCTCTTTCTAAGTCGAGACCTTCCCTAGTTTCCGAAGCAACGAAGACTTGAACAATCTGTGGCATAGCTGCTTTAGCCAAGTCGCCTAAAACCTCTGAGTTAATGGGAACAAGGCGCCACCCAAGAATAGAAAGATCTTCCTTGGTGGCTAATTCTTCAAAACCGACCTTGAATAAATCTAGAGAGTCATCTTGATGAACAAAAACCAATCCAGCAGCGTACTTACCAGCTTCGGGAAGTTCGAAGTCAACTTTAGACCGCAAAAACTTGTCTGGAATTTGAGTGAGTATTCCAGCGCCATCACCTGTCCCAGCATCAGACCCAACGGCGCCCCTGTGCTCCAGATTTCTTAGGGAGTTCAAAGCGGTTGTGACGATGTCGTGCCCAGCATAACCGCGTAAAGTGGCGACCATGGCTAGTCCGCAGGCATCCCTGTCTCGGCTCGGGTCAAAGAGTCCGCTGGCAGCCGGAGCAGAGGCAAAACGGGAGAAAGGTGATGTGTTCATCATGCTGACTCTCCAATGCTTCGGATGGATCGGAGGGACAACTCTGGCCCTTTAGTTCTTAGATGAAAGTTTAGACCAACGTTATTTGGCTTTGCCCTTGGTTACAACTTCGTTATTCGCTTTTTTTTCGATGCTAACCGATGGTTCAAGGCCTGGGTGCCGTCGAGTCTGAATATAGAGAATCAAGAGCCCAGCAAAGATACCTATAACTGCCGACCACTGATTCGTTCTAAGCCCGAAGAAGACGCCGCTGGGGTCAAGACGAATACTTTCAACAAAGAATCTAATGACAGAGTAAACAATGAGATAAGAAGCAAACATTTTGCCCCAGCGAAGCTTAAATCTTCTATCCAGCAGAAGTAGGGCAACAACGCCAAGAATATTCAGCAGGAACTCATATAAGAACGTTGGGTGGAATAAAGTGTCCGCAGGGAAATCTTTGGGGAAGGCTGGATTACTACTTGGGATAGATAGACCCCAAGGCAGATCGGTAGCCTCGCCAAAAAGCTCCTGGTTGAAATAATTCCCCCAACGACCTATGGCTTGTGCCAGCAACACTCCCGGAGCGAGTGCGTCTAGGATGGTGACGAATCGCACCTTTGAAAAACGTGCGCCAAGCCAGACGCCGAAAACGCCAGCTATTAGTGCGCCGTAGATCGCTAGGCCACCTTCCCAGACAGCTATGACGTGGTATGCCGTTTCGAATAGATCGGGATAAACGCCAAAATAGTCACCTGGATGCGTAGCAACGTGAAATAGTCGCCCGCCCAAAATTCCAATTGGTACGGCCCATAAAACCACATCAAGCAGAAGATTGGTGTCTCCTCCCCATGATTTATAGCGATGTGCGCCAATTAGGTAGGCTGCGATGATC
>JBIKJD010000129.1:0-3206 GCA_044361205.1 Rhodoluna sp. | reverse complement strand
CAGAGGAAACGACCACCCAACGAAACTGTTTCCAGTTTTTCAAAACTGGCAGCAACGTTTTGAAATCTTTTCGAAAGGCAATCAGAACGGCTGCAGTGAGAAATCCAAAAACGATGCGCCAGACCACAATCTCCCAAGGCCCAGCGAAAGCCAAGCCGGTGATGATCAGGGGAAAACTGCCCCAGATCAGGTAGGCGGATAAACCTACCGCTAACCCTTTGCCGATGCTTTTTTGAACCATTCGCTCAGCCTAGCGCTGTCACATAGCGAAACATTCAGGAAGAGAAAGAAGAAAATCAGTACCTTAGATTTCACAAGCACACAATCGCTTGCAATCACCCAAGGAGAAAAATGTCTGTACTAAAAGAAGTACTTGATGCCAATGACGCCTACGCGGCGTCTTTTGGTTCGAAGTCAGAACTTGCCCTACCACCAGCACGCGGCTTTGCGATCCTTACCTGCATGGACGCAAGACTAGACCCAGCAAAATACGCAGGGCTAAGCGAAGGTGACGCCCACGTGATTCGTAACGCTGGAGGTCGAGCATCGGACGATGCAATCAGGTCTCTGGTCATTTCTTACAAGCTCCTAGGAACCAAAGAGTGGTTCGTGATTCACCACAGCGATTGCGGGATGGAATTTTTCACCGACGAGGTAATGCGTGGCCTACTGGCAAACAGCCTTGAAACGGCTGCCTTAGGTGCCGACGGCTTCTACGACGTTGGAACAGGTCCTGGTTCAGCAGAAGCAAAATATATCGACTGGCTGACGATCTCGGAACAGGCTCAGAGCGTTACCGAGGACGTCGCTCGCATTAAGAACCACCCGTTGGTGCCAAAGAACATTCCGGTTTACGGTTACATCTACGATGTGAAGACCGGACGCCTGATTGAGGTACCGAGTGCCACTAAGGCGGGAGCCGTCTAGTCTCAAATGAAAAATCCCCGAGAGCCTAAACTCTCGGGGATTTTTTAGTTTTTGGTTAGCGAACTACGATCGCTAGCACATCGCGAGCCGATAGCACTAGGTACTCTTCGTTGTTGTACTTCAGCTCGGTGCCGCCGTACTTCGAGAAGATGACCTTGTCGCCTACTGCAACGTCTACTGGAATGCGCTTGCCGGAGTCGTCTACGCGACCTGGACCGACAGCGATTACTTCAGCTTCCTGTGGCTTCTCTTTTGCGGTATCTGGAATCACCAGACCCGATGCGGTTACTGTTTCCGCCTCTAGTGGGCGAACTACGATGCGATCCTCAAGTGGCTTAATTGTTACCGACACATTGACCTCTTGTCTTTTTATAAATCGAATTGGCTGCCCTTATGGCAACTGTTTAAGTGTAAATCACCGTTAGCACTCACGCAAGTAGAGTGCTAGTTTTGGTTCATGCTTCCTGCAGATTTCGTCAAACTGGTTTCCCCTGAAGGCCAGGCACTCTTGGGCTCGGTTGGGGTTGAAACCAAACTCGACGTGGTCAAAACCGTCAGCAAACTTAGAGCGGCTGGGCATGATGCAGGACTTGTGGCAACCGTCCTATCTCAGGCGAAATTACGGGGACGAGCGGTCGCTAAGTTTGGTGAATTTGCCAAGAGTATGTTTTTTACCGAGGACGGGCTCGAGCAAGCTTCAAGACTGCAGGTGGCAGCACTTCACGCTGGGCGCTTTAGATCGGCAGGGATCACCCAGGTAGCCGACCTAGGTTGCGGAATTGGTGCCGAGTCACTCGCGATGGCGGCGATTGACCTGAATGTTGTGGCCGTTGAACTTGACGAGGTTACGGCTGCCTGCGCGACCTACAACCTTGCGCCGTTTGAAAACGCCGAGGTGCTGAACGCCGATGTCACCAAGTTGGACCTCTCTCGGTTTGAAGCCGCCTTCTTCGACCCCGCCCGCAGAGAGTTGGGTTCAGCCAAAGAACGTGCCACTAGAAAGTTCGACCCTGCCTCTTTCTCACCCAATTTCGATTGGGTGGTTGAACAAGCTCGTTTACGCCCAACGGGGATAAAGGTTGGGCCAGGCCATCCGCACGAAGCAATCCCAGAGGACGCCGAAGCTCAATGGGTGTCGGTCAACGGAGACCTGGTTGAGTTGGGGCTTTGGTTCGGATCGCTGGCTAGAAAAGGCGTTGCACGTTCGGCACTTCTGATTCGCGATGGTGTCCGACATGAAGTGGTGAGCGAGAACACCAACCCGCCGCATGCACCACTCCGGGAACTGGGCGAATACCTATATGAACCTGACAACGCCTTGGTACGTTCGCACTTGATTTCCGTCGTGGCTGATGAGGAAGGCCTCGGGCTTATCGCTCCGGAGATTGCCTACCTAACCGGCGACCAAGAAATCTCAAGTCCTTGGCTTCGTGGCTTCAAGGTTTTGGAGTCCATGGCTTTTGATCGCAAGAAACTAAAAAGCCGCCTACACGAACTGAAGGTTGGAATCCTGGAAATCAAAAAGCGCGGAAGCGACGTGGTACCGGAAACCTTGCGAAAAGAACTTCAGTTAAAAGGGGAGAGAGCCGCCACCCTGATTGTTACCAGAGTGGGCGACTCTCACCGCGCAATAATTTGTGAAGCTATTTAGTCTTCGCGTCCGCCACGATCGAAGCCGAAGCCTCCGCGCATGCCGTCGTCGTAGCCACCCATTGGGTAACCGTTCTTGAGTCCCCAAATAGTTAGTGCAACCATTCCGATTGTGCTCAAAATCCAAAGCCCGATGACGCTGTAACCAACCGCGACGCCGGCAATTGCGAGGCCACGACCTGCCTGGCCGGACTTCTTGATTTGAGCCAGCGAGACGTGCCCGGTGATAACCGCTGCGGCCGCTCCGACCCCAGTTACTGCGGTTGCGATTGAAACAACCGCAAGTGAGTTCAAGTTGGTGAAGTCGTATTTTGGCTTTACTTCGGTTTTCTGCTCCGAAGACTTCGGTGCCGAGGTGTCGTAGACGGTGTCTGCGTTTTTAGTGCGTGCCATTTGTTTCTCTCCTTGTTTTTTGTGGTGCCAGTAACAAGTAGAGGTGCGCTAACTGGGAGTGGCCTGCATGCAACCTGAGTGGCGTCTGGGGGTTTATGACTGAACGGTCTCGACCGAGAGCGTTGAATCAACTCCAAAACTTAGGTTCGAAGGGGCTCTTCCGGCCATGACCAGCTGAGCGCCGAGCGCCGCGATCATCGCTCCGTTGTCGGTACACAGGCTGAATGCCGGGATTC
>JBIKJD010000128.1:0-3216 GCA_044361205.1 Rhodoluna sp. | reverse complement strand
CTGATTGCTGGTTGGCGCCTGGGTTGGTGCTTCCAAGTCCCTGAGTTGTGCTTCGATGAAGCTACGAATACTCGCCCGGTAGTCACGTTCGTATTGTCTAAGTTCTTGGATTGCGTGCTCCAATAGCGCTTTTTCCTGCTCGAGACGCGAGAGGTCGGATCTTTGCTGCGCTTCGGTTTCACGAAGCAATCGAGCTGCCGTTGCTTGACCTTCAGCGATTAGTGCATCTCGCTTTGCGATTCCTTCTCGAACATGCTCATCGTGCAGCTTGCGGGCTAACTGAAGAAGATTGTTGGTGTTATTTGGTTCGTTAGCGGCAGCCTCAGTAAGCGCTTCTGGGAAAGCAGCGCCTGGGTTGGTTATGGAAGTGGCAATATCGGCACTGGTCGTTGAAAGGGATCCCGTTAGAGCACCTGGCGAACGCTGAAGCTCCGCAATCCGCCCTTCGCTGGCAAGAAGTCTTTGACGTAGGTCTTCGTTTTCTTGATTTAGACGTCGAAATTCAACGATGATTTCATCAAGAAACTCGTCAACTTCGTCTTGGTCGTAGCCTTCACGAAATTTAGTGGGTTGAAACTTCTTGTAATGAATATCTTCAGGCGTCAAAGACATGAAAGACCTTTCAACAGTTTGTTTTTAGAGTAACCAAATCCAAGGATACCAAATAAGCGATGAGCATTACTTGGCTGTGCATTTGCTAGCCGAGAAGCAGGATGTCCCCGTCTTCTTCGTCCTCGCCCTGGTTAACCATCACGTTGGCAGGAGTAAGCAAGAACACCTTTGGAGTCACACGTTTCAGGTGTCCGTGTCGACCTTCTTTCAGTCCGAGTATGAAATCAAGGGTTCGGACCGAGTCTTTTTCCGAAAGATTTGCCATGTTTATGATTAGCGGAATGTCTTCACAGAAGTGCTCGGCGATTATCTTGACATCGCTGTAGGTCTCTGGATCTAGAGTGACAATCTCGCCCACGTCTTGGTTGCCCTTAGAAGAACGGATGCTAGTTACCTTCTTGGCCTCGGCTTTCGGCGCAGGAACCGCTTTAACCTTAGATGGCTTTTCGCCCTCGCCGGCTACCCAGAAATACTCTTTGAAAGAATCGAAAACACCCATGTTTAGCTCCTAATGCTGTTGAACCCAGAATATTGCTAAATCACCCGTTTGCCAGTAATTGCGGAGCCAATTCGGAGGTGTGTCGCCCCGAAGTCAATCGCCTGTAGAAAGTCTTCGGACATGCCGATCGAAAGGCTTTTGGCTTTCGGATGGTTGACCTGGAGCTGCTGACTCATTTTGGCGATCCGCTCAAACTCGAAGTTGGGATCCACTCCAAGTGAGGCAACCGCCATTAGCCCCGCCAGTCTCAATTCGGGCACAGCTTGAACCTCATCAGCGAAACGAATTAATTCTGTAGGAACGACTCCTCCACGCTGCGAGTCGGCGGTCAAGTTAACCTGGATAAATACGTCTAGCGGAGTCACTCGATCTTGGATTCGTTTTGCAATCTCATTCAGTAACGAAGGTCTGTCTAGAGAGTGAATGCTGCTCGCAAACTCCAGCGCCTGTTTTACCTTGTTGGTTTGCAGCTGACCTATGAGGTGCCATTGATGGCCGGTAGCGGAAACTTTTTCAGAAAATTGCCGATATTTCTCAGACGCTTCTTGCACGCGATTCTCCCCAAAGTGTCTTATCCCTAAAGCGCTCAACTCGACTGGAAGTTCAACTGGGAAGTTCTTGGTGACTACGATGAGCAAAGGCTCTTCACGATTGTTCCTCTGAGAGGCTTCGGAAACCTGTTGTTGTATCTCGCCCAACCGGTTTGCCAGGTCACTCATTACTTCAAGAAGTCTGGAATGTCCAAGTCATCGCCAAACTTGCCCTCTTCAGAAACTTTCTCTCTTGCAGGAATTTCGATGGCCTCGGTCTTAGGGCTTGCAACATCACGATCTGCAAGATATCCGCCGAAAGTATCATCCTCGGCCGAACGGTCTAGTTTGAGATCTTCTGCGAAATTATCATCTGTTTCGGGCACATCGATGACCTGGATCTGGTCGGTCGGTGTTTTAGTGAGGATTGGCAACGATGGTTTGCGAATTGGAGCTCCCCCATCAAAACCAGCAGCGATTACCGTGATGCGAATTTCATCGCCTAGAGAGTCGTCGTTGGAGAAACCAAAAATGACGTTGGCGTTTGGGCTCACGGACTCCTGAATCAGGGCAGATGCTTCGGAAACCTCGTGGAGACCCATGTTACTGGCTCCTTGCATTAGCATCAGAACGCCGTGCGCTCCGTCGATTCCTGCCTCAAGCAATGGATTGTTGATTGCCTTTTCCGCAGCTTTAATCGCACGATCTTCTCCCTTGGCAGAGCCAATCCCCATAAGAGCAGTTCCGGCGTTTTGCATTACCGAACGAACGTCGGCAAAGTCGAGGTTCACGACACCTGGAATTGCTATGAGATCGGTGATTCCCTGCACCCCCGAACGCAGAATGTCGTCGGCAATCTTGAGAGCGTTCTCAAAGCTAACGTTTAGATCCTCGATGTCTAGTAGCCGTTGATTCGGAACAACAATCAAGGTATCAACTTCGGCTTGAAGTTCTTCAATTCCTTTTTGCGCCTGCTGTGCCCTGCGTGCACCCTCCCAGGCAAACGGGCGACTGACCACACCGACGGTTAGTGCACCTAATTCTTTGGCAATACGGGCAACAACAGGCGCCGCTCCTGTGCCTGTGCCGCCACCTTCACCGGCGGTTACGAAAACCATGTCCGCTCCCTTTAGGGCTGCTTCCAGTTCCGCGGTGTGCTCTTCTGCAGCCCTCCGGCCAACCTCAGGATCTGCGCCAGCGCCAAGGCCTCGAGTGGTCTCTCGGCCGATGTCAATTTTCACATTCGCAGAACTCATGGCTAACTGCTGGGCATCAGTGTTGATGGCGATGAACTCGACGCCACGCAAACCAGCTTCAATCATGCGGTTGACGGCATTTACGCCGGCCCCGCCAACCCCGGCAACCTTAATTTCTGCCAAGTAATTGTGTTGCTGTGCCATTGGTCTCCTCCAAAAAGCGAACCTTAAACCTCATGCTGAACGTTATTCTTTCAACACGAATAGAACTCGCGCCTAGAAATTACGCTGAAAACACTGAAATACCCGCCATTTCGCAGGCGTGTCGCACTAATACACCGATGGCTGATTAGGTGATGAGACATCGAAGGTGAGTCCA
>JBIKJD010000147.1:0-2601 GCA_044361205.1 Rhodoluna sp. | reverse complement strand
CTTGACCCTCGCTGAAGCTAAGGGCGTTCGCATGCCGATCGTTGAACAGGTCCTCGCGGTAATGGAAGGTCGAATGGAACCGAAGGACATCGCTCCAACCCTTACCCACGAAACGGATGAACCAACCAGTGAGTAAAAAACTTCGAGTAGCACTCGTCTTCGGTGGTCGCTCTAGCGAGCACGCAATTTCGTGTGTCACCGCCGGAGGCGTCCTAGGTGCAATCGACCGAGACAAGTTTGAAGTTATTCCAGTTGGCATCACCCGCGGCGGCGTATTCGTTCCTGCCGAAGACGACCCGCAGAAGTGGGCCCTCAACCCAAGTGACCTTCCTGAAGTTATTTTCGAAGGTCAAACCATTCAGTGGCCAGCTGCCGGAACCAAAGAGCTTCGTTACGTGGACCCATCCGGTGTTGCTCACAGCCTCGGAGACATCGACGTGGTCTTCCCAGTGCTTCACGGCCCATTCGGTGAAGACGGAACCATCCAGGGCTTCTTCGAGCTAATCGGCATGCCCTATGTCGGCAACGGTGTTCTCGCATCAGCCGCCGGCATGGATAAAGAATTCACAAAGGCACTTTTCATTGCAGCCGGAGTTCCAGTTACCCCTCACGTGGTTATTCGAAAAGCAGAGTGGGAGCAGAACAAGGTAGCCAAACTACAAGAAGTTGAAGCACTCGGCGGGCTGCCCCTTTTCGTAAAGCCTGCCCGCGCCGGATCGTCGGTCGGTGTTTCCAAAGTCAAAGACATGCACGACTTCGCCAAGGCGGTCAAGGCAGCCTTTGAGCAAGACAACAAGGTTGTGGTCGAGCATGGTATCGACGGCCGCGAGGTTGAGTGCGCAGTTCTCCAAGGACGAAACGGCGCAGCGCCGCGAGTGAGTCTCGCCGGCGAAATCGTGGTCACCGGTCGCGAGTTTTACGACTTCGAAGCCAAGTATCTAGACACCGGTGCCGTGGACCTCAAGATTCCCACCGAACTTCCAGCAGACCAACTAAAGGAAATGCAAGAGCTATCGGCAAAGGCATTCAAGGCACTTGGATGCGAAGGTCTGGCGAGAGTTGACTTCTTCCTCACTGAAGATGGATTCTTGGTCAACGAGGTAAACACCATGCCTGGCTTCACGCCGGTGTCGATGTTCCCGTTGGTTTGGAAGGCGTCGGGAATTGGTTACAAAGAGTTAATCACCGAGCTAATTGAGTTGGCCCTAGAGCGCTAACCGCAGGTGGCAGCGGCCTCTTGAAACTTGATGGTTGAGGCAAGACCGTCCAACGCATTCACTCCAACCGCACTGGTCGAATCAACAATCACTTCCGACGCAGGGTTTCTGCCAAAGGTAATGAACCGGTACGAAGGCGCAGCCGAGTCGTCCACCAGCCAGTCAACTCCGTTTGCACTCACGCACCGGAGCTCGGAAACGGTAACCGCGGGCAGACCACAGCGGAACAGAATAGCCGCTGGTTCACCCCACGCAGCAGTTGCCTGAGCATCGGTGGTTCTGCGCTCTAAACCATCCAAGGTGTCTGGAAGGCGGACCGACAGGTTGGCACAAGCCACCGAATTCGCTTCCTCAGCTGCCTCAAGGTGCACGGTCGCTGAGCAACCTGAAAGTACCAGCGGGAGAATCACAAGGCTTACTTTTAAAAACTTCATCAAATACAGGCTACCTTTGGTTTGTGACTAATCTTGAAACGCTCGCCACTCTCGGCGAAAACGAAGCCCTGAGACGAACCGTTTCCCGACTCAAAAAGAGCGAAAACACAATCGTGGGTTCTGGAGACGATGCAGCGGTGGTCTCAACCTCTAACGACCGTTTCGTGGTCACCACCGACACCATGATCGAGGGCAACGACTTCAAAACTGACTGGTCATCTGCCTTTGACCTCGGTTGGAAAGCTGTCGCAACCAACATCTCGGATGTCGCCGCCATGGGTGCAAGACCTACCGCCCTCGTAGTTGCTCTAGCCGTTCCCAAAGAAACCGAAATCACTTGGCTGGAACAATTCGCCGACGGCCTCCAGGCTGCCGTCACTCACTTCTGCCCAACCGCCGAAATCGTTGGGGGAGACCTAGCTCAGGGAAACCAGATCGTCATCGCCGTCACCGCCCATGGCGACCTCGAAGGCCGTGAACCAATCCTCAGATCCGGAGCCAAGCCTGGCGACATCATTGCAGTTGCCGGAACACTAGGCCAAGCCGCCTGCGGTCTCAGCCTGCTCCAAAGCGGCAACCAGGACGCCATCTCCGCCTACGACGACTGGGTAAATGTTCAGAAGCGTCCGTTGCCCCCGATCCAGTCCGGCATCGAAGCAGTCAACGCAACCTCAATGCTCGACATCTCCGACGGCCTCGCCAAAGACGCAGCGAGAATCGCAAAATCCAGCGGCGTAAAGCTCACCATCAACAAACAGGCACTCGACGGCTACTGCGCCCGCCTCGACGACGTTGCCGATCGTCTTGAAGTCAAATCAATCGACTGGGTTCTATTCGGCGGAGAAGACCACTCATTCCTAGCAACCTTCCCTGAAGGCTCAACAATCCCTCGCTCATTCAAGCCCATTGGCAAGGTTGAAGCGGGTGAAGGTGTCTATCTTGATAATGAA